>NZ_VRUX01000121.1:0-9800 GCF_008039885.1 Methylobacterium sp. WL103 | reverse complement strand
TCGGGCTAGAAAAGCATCTCGTCACCGCAAAACATCCAGATCGGCGCACGGTCATCCCCTCGGTCAGCCGGCCTTCAGGAAGACGACGCGACCGAAATACAACGCCGAGCCTCCACCGAGCGCTTACCCAAGCTCCCGATGCTCAATGCCTAAACCGCAGCATCTTAAAACCTACTTGCTAGATTGGATGTCCATGTGGATCGTTCGTCCGGTTTGTTCGCTGAGCCAGGAGTCGCGAGTCCTCCGCTGATGCGCCCGCGATGCGGGCAAGGGCACACGGATCTTGAGATCAAGATCCTGCACCAAGTCGCCCACGCTCGCCCGGATGCGACCGCTACTGTCGCCATATGTGCATGGAAGCGGTCCAACGTAGCAGGCACTGACGATGGCGAAGCTAGCGATCGACCACATCGTTCTCACAGCTGTCGGCAATTACGCCTCGTATCTGTTGGAGGACAGAGCGCATTTCCACCGTCGTCAAATTAAGGCGTATGGTACAACCCTAGCAAAGTCACGCGAGCTTGCCTCGCGTGACTCCGATGCCGTGGTTCAGTCCTTTGATGGCAGAGCTCGTCAATGTGTTGATCTACGGTCTGCTATTGGTTTGATTGGCCAAAATTACCGCAGACGACCTCGTAGACCCTGCGGGAAGAAGCCGCCGGGGCTCTGCGTAGTGCTAAGATATGCGATGTTAAGGACCTGACCGAACGTCCGTCCGAAAGCGAGGCTATTGCGATCGGCGGGAACAAGATTAGCATCGGTTTGAGAAAAGCCGGGCGTCGCCGACTGATCTCCACTGATGCCTTGATCGAGATCAGTGTTGCCGTCGAGGGCATCGCGTGCGTTCGAGATCGCGTTCGCCTGCGTGATCAAACCGCGGGAGTATAGGAGCGTGCGGATCGCGCCCGCCTGATACCCTTCGGTGCCCAGGAAGCCGGAAGCCGTCATAAGGACGCTCTTGTCCTTAATGAACGGCGCACCGCCGATCAGAGCCGTGACGCAGACATCCTCTAGCAGGAAGGCTCCCAGGAGGAACGTGTCGTCGCTAGCATAAACGTCGAAACGGTCGCTCGGCCCGACGAGCCCGGCCGAGCGAGCCGCGAAGGTGAATGCGAAATCGAGATCGAGCTGCGGTCGGCCAATTCGGCTCGCATCCGGTAGCGCGGCGCGGAGTGTCCGAACATGGGCTTCTTCATCGGCGGCCAGCTCGAAAGCGAATTTGCGGATGAAAGGATCTGCGAACGGTACCTGCTTGCCACCGTTGACGGTTCCAACGCCCCCAACGCCATCGATATCGCCAGCTTTGAGACCTGCGCCATTGACTGCGCGCAGATAGTACTCCGCACCAAGATACTCGAAGTTGAGTGCGAACTGAACGATGTCAATGTCGGTGATGTCCGCTGGCGCACCTTGCGCCATGGCAGAATCTGGATCAGTGGCTCCGAGTATGGCCGCTCCTACGGTGCCGAGTCCGAGTGCCTGAATGAATGCTCTATGGCAGGTCCCGAAATCGGCTTTGTTTAGGACAATTTCATCGGCTTCAGATTGTACTCCGGTCTGAACGTTCTCGCCCATGGTCTGCTCCCGCTCTATGAACATTACCCCAAATATGAGGCTACAGTCAGTAGGCTCAGCTTCTTTAACACATGATAGTTTTCGGCGAACGATAAGTACTTCTTCTTCGATGTATCTAAATTAACACATCTTTAACCGAGCTCAAGCTCTACAGCCGGTTCGTCAGTGTCCATCTGAGTAACAATTCCGAAACAATTTGAATTTGAGCCTCGTATAGGTTCATGTATGCCGTGGTTAAGAAAGATTGAGGTATTAAACCAGTCAGTCTCCGCTTCGTGCGCATACTAGCACGGCTATTACAGCTTAAAAGCATCCGCCCATTCGCCTCTGAGTTCACGCGGAACAAGGAAGAAATCCCAGGTGGCAAAATCAACGACTGAATTCCAGACTGTCTCCGCCTCGATGAGGTTTCCGAACAGGTCGGCACAGACATAGCCTTGTGATCCGGCAAAATCGAACAGGCTTCGACGTTCGTGGCCGTAGAACCCATATCCCGCCCAGCCATACTCAACGCTGATGATGGGGCGATGACGGGCAAGAAGGGTTGTCGCTCCTGAGAGCGCATCGATCTCGGCTCCCTCAATGTCCATCTTGATGAACGAGAGGCGATCAAGGTGTGCCAGGGTGTTGTCCAGCGTCTCGACTACGACGCGGATGGACTTCGTCGGCATATCTGGACGGCTGAAAAAATGCGCTCGTAGACCGCTCTCGGCGAGCGATTCAGCGACAACGAAGTCCGTTTCGCCGCTCTCTCGGGACACGGCGGCCTCGCGGATGTGGACACTGGGCGTTGATCGGAAGCGCTTCCGAAGCGCAGTCGCGAGGTGCGGGATCGGTTCAAAGGCGTAGACCGTGCCGTTCTCGCCAACCAAATGGGCAATCTGCCCCAAATGCTCACCAGAATGGGCGCCGAGATCGACTGCTACATTGCCCGGTTTTAGGAAGCGTCGATATCCCTCGGTCAGGACCATTTCAAAGTTGATCACTTGGCCGGTTGTTTGAATGAGCTTGATAGCGGTAGCCGCCGCGATGGCTGGATGCATATTTTTGTTTATTCCCTTAATATCTAATCGTCGGATCAACTGCCTGTAGCCAGTTGGCGTGACAAGTTCGACATCTATTAGCTGTCCATTAGTTCGCACCTTCTGGATCCTCGCGATAGTTCACCTAGCCTGGCCGTTCAGCGATTTCTTGGGAGAGTGTTGAGTGTTTATCCCAGAGGCGGCCGGCCGTCAGCCTGATCAATGGCTGCGAGGCCAGGACTGCGGACATCCAGATCACGCTGTTCCTACGCCGGCAAGTCGGCGTTGGCAGCTTTGACGATCGCATTTGTAGAAACTCTACCGATCTGCAGGTAGACCGCCTTCAATAAACGCGCGATGATCGGTTGCTCCTTAAGACGGTGGGCCGAAAACATCGAGTACATAGAATAGACTGCGTGGACGTTCTCGATGATCACATGAGCGGCCCGGTCGCAATTCGGCGCAAGGGTCATTTTGGGTATCCTTTCGCTTTAAGATGCTCGGCTACAGCCTCGCGAATTACCTCCGGTCGTGATGGTTTTGGATCTGGATGTTCTGCGATCCAGGCATCGAGCGGAGCTAGTTGCTCATCGTGAAAGCGAACCCCGACGAGCGTGCCCTTGCCGGTCGTTTGCGGGCGACCACGTTTGATTGTGTTATCTCGAAATATCGCGATCATGGCTTGGTGTTAACATAAATAAGTCCAGCAGGAAGGTCCGAGCTTCAACCGGGCTTGTTGCCTTGAACGATAGGAGCCCGAGCCTCCTACGCTCGTTCGGATCACCGCTTGTGATTGGCTCGGATTTGGAAGGCCATGAGCGTGACGGATGCAACGAACCCGGACGCGAAGACCATCATCAGCGCATTGTCGAAGCCGTTCGAAATGAGCACCGTGATCGACACGTAGGCCACGAGGGAGCCACCCACCCCCATCGCGAGCCGTTCAACGCTCATTCCCGGGAGCCCTTCGCCAGTACGTGCTCGATCAGTGTTCCACCGGCTGCTCAACGAACGACCGGATGCCGCGCTCGGCTACCTCTTGCTCGAAAGCTTCGTAGGCGTCCTGATCGTACGCAAAAGTGCCTTCCCAAGGGGTATGGCCACCTTCGTGGTCGACGATCTCTAAGGTCCACTCCTCGTCGGTTCCGGCGAACCGGTAGATATGAACCTGCACCGTGATGCCGTCGCGAGTGACGCTACCGCCTAGGGGTGAGTCTTCAATCTCTCGGTCAGGGATCACGCTCATCGGTCGCTCCATCAGTTTGCACCTTCGGGGTCCTTCCTTATGGCGCCACCGCATCTCCGCTGAAACCGTGGGCGTCGAAGATCCCCCTCACGATGCCCGACCGCTTCGCCTCCGCAAGCCACGCCGTCACCAAGGCAAGCGCCGCCGGCCGGCCCTTAGGGACGACGACGGCGACCTGCGTTTGCTGGAAGCCGCCAGTTACGATCCGCGAGCCGGGTACCTGCGCCACGATTGGCTGCAGCGTGTCCCGCGACAAGGCGAAGGCGTCGGCCGTGCCGGTTCGCATCCGTTCGATCGCCTCCGCTACGGAGGGCACAGCCACCGGTTGCGTCTGCTTGAGCGTGCGGGCTGACGCGCGGATCGTTGTGGTCCCGTCGATCGCCACCACTCGGAGATCCGACCGATCGACCTGCGCGACGTCGACGATGCCCGATGCACCAGTCACCAGGTACGTGCTTTCGAGGTCGTAGTAACCCGGCCCAAAATCGAGCACCTGCTTGCGAGCCGCGTCGACGGGCATGAAGCTCACGTCGATCGTCTCGGCTTGGAGTGCCGCTGCCGCGGCGCCTGAGTTGGGAAACAGAGTGATGGCGAACGATAAGCCTACCTTTTTGGCGAGATCGGCACTGAGATCTGCCGTGACGCCATAGGGCTTCCCGTCGGATGTGCGGCCGACGAAGATGAGACCGGCGGACGGGGCCTGGATGAGGCCGATCCGAAGAGTGCCAGTTGGCGTCAGCTCGGCTTTGCCAGATGCATCCTGTGCGAAGCCGGGAAGCGCCATGGCGGCGAGAATGACGAGTGCGGCCGGCAATCCGTGAGCAAGCGGCATGGGTGGCGTTCTCAGAGTGGTTTCTTGCCGCCCGCAGTACAGCGTCGTCGAGCCAGATCCCATGCGAACGGAGCGCCAGCGGCTGACGCACGTTGCGTTATGACACCAGGTTGGAGCGAGCTCGTGGAAGTCAGCGATATGACGAACCCGCCCTTCGTGGTGTTCACCTTCCGAGACGGGCACGTCGTCGTCGAAGAGGATGCCGCAACCGAGGTGGCTGCCCGCCTGCGCTTCGCATCCGCGATCGACCTGTGTGAGACACGGGACGATGCGCATGCCCACCGGGTCGAGCTGCGAGCGGGCGCAAATGTCATCGATACCTGGCCGAAGGTCGACCGCTCCTGAAACTTCCGTTCGAGCGCTTCGAAGAGAAACTGGAGACTCCGTCCCGTGAGTAGATCGGGGCCGAACCGTACGTGTTCTCGTGCCACAGGAACGAGCTCCGCAGCGCGCGGTTTGCGCTGCTCATCCACCGGGGGCTCGCAACCAACCGCCCCTGGACGACAGGAGAGCGACGATGGCGAATGCGGGCAAGCACGGCATGCACCCTGGAAGCCAGGGTAAGGGATCAGGCTCGGGAGCGATGACTGAGCTGCCGGAAGGCGTGATCGAGGACAACGCGGTGCTGAGCAACCGCGACAAGGCCCAGCATGGCGACGAGCGTGGCCTCGACAGCAAGACGGTGCAGACCGAGCAGTACCAGGACCACTCGGCCAATCGGCTGGAGGCTGACGAGGATCGAGCCCAGGACGTTGGCGACGCCGGAAATCCCTAAACTCCGCAGCAGCCCGCCTAGTCCATCGGGCGGGCCGCTGATACCGTCATCCACCCTGCAAACTCTCCGCGAAATCGTCCGGCACCTCGCCGAACTGACCCAAGATCGTCGCGCTTTCCAGCTCGCCAGTCTCATCGTCGGCGATGACCTTGATCGCTGCGGTGCCTGGCATCCGGCCTGCCATCGCTTCAGCCTTCTTCAGCGCGCCGTTCTCTGTCGGTGCCACCTCGCGGTCGCCGGGCACCAGGCGCTTCCGCTTAATGACGAACGTCTGCACGATGTACGTCGTCTTCATGCCCATGTCTGATCTCGCCTCTCACGCTGTGAAGCGACTATCCCGTATGTGCGTGAACGCCATCCTCCAGATGGATCGTCCCTTCGCGTCGTAGACCTCGACGTGCCACGCCGACCAATCGGCCCGATCGTCACTACGCATGAGATCGAGAGCAATCCGCTCGGCGTGAAAGCGCATCAGAGCGTCCGACGGCAAGCGCTTGCCCCTGAGATCCGCCACGAGGCTCAGGCCATTGGTGCAATGGAAGCGGTAAAGCGGCGTCGGCATTGGCATTCTACCCCGCGCTCCACATTGCTTCACCGCCCTTTCCCCGGGGCGTGGCCGTCGAAGTCGAAACACGGTCCCGCTCGCTGTCTGTTCCTTGTATGTTCTTGGACAACTCGGAGCCGCGATGCACCCCCAGCCCCATGAACTGCCTGTGGAGATCCGGCTGACCGAGGCCGAGACGATTGCGCTCGCCTATCGCCGTGCCGCCCGCGGCGACGCCTGGGCCGCGCTGGTCCAGGCGATTGAGGACGCGCTGTCCGATCTGGCAGAGGCCGAGCGCCGGTCGCTGCGGCGGGATCGGCTCGTCTCGCGTGGCTACGTTCGAGCCAACTTGCCAGGGACGGTCACGTGAGCCCCTACGCGGTCGACGAGCTGATCCTCGGCAGCACGGATGCCGTTCGCGTGCCCGTGATCGGGCAGGCGCTGTGTGCCGGCTTTCCGAGCCCGGCCGACGACTTCCTGGAAGGCGCGCTCGAGCTGCCGCGGTGGCTTGTGCCGAACCCGCCGGCCACCTTCCTGATGCAGATCCGCGGCGAGAGCATGCGCGGGGCCGGCATCCACGATCGCGACCTCGCCTGCATCGACCGCAGCCTACGGGCCGAGGATGGTAGCGTCGTCGTCGCGGTGGTCGACGGACAGCTCTCGTGCAAGCGCTACCGCATGGTCGGCAACCGGGCGCGGCTCGACTTCGACAACCCGGAGATGCCGGCCTTTGCCGTCGACGAGTTCGGCGAGGTCGAGATCTGGGGCGTGCTGCGCTTCTCGATCCGGTGGCACCTCGCCCGCGGGCGGCTGTCGTGAGCGGGCCGGCGCCGCGGCAACGCGACCGGATCGGCGGCCGCGCCATCGCGCTCATCGACGGCAACAGCTTCTACTGCTCGTGCGAGCGGGTGTTCGACCCGAAGCTCTCCGGCGTGCCGGTGATCGTACTGTCCAACAACGACGGCTGTGCCATCGCCCGCACCGCCGAGGCCAAGGCGCTCGGGATCAAGATGGGCGACCCCTACTTCAAGATCCGCGACATGTGCCGGGTGAAGGGCGTGCGGGTGTTCTCCTCGAACTACACCCTCTACGGCGACATGAGCGGCCGTGCGAACGCGGTCTACCGGGACTTCTCCCCCATGGTGGAGATCTACTCGATCGACGAGAGCTTCCTCGACCTCTCGGACGTGCACCCAGATCTGCGCCTTGAACTCGGGCGAGACCTGCGCTCCACGGTGCGCGCCTGGACCGGTATCCCGACCTGCGTCGGCATCGGCCCGACCAAGACCCTCGCGAAGCTCGCCAACCACATCGCCAAGCGCATCGCCCCACTCGACGGGGTCTGCGATCTCACCGACCCGGCCGAGTACGAGCACTGGCTCTGCCGCATCCCAGCCGGCGAGGTCTGGGGCATCGGCCGGGCGTCGCTCGCCAAGCTCGAAGCCATGGGCGTCGACAGCGTGGCGGATCTCGCCGACCTCGACCCGCGATCGGTGCGCAAGGCGCTGACCGTGGTGGGCGAGCGCATCATCCACGAACTGCGCGGCCTGTCGTGCCTACCGCTCGGGGCACTACCAGCCCAGCGCAAGGGCTGCGCGGTGACCCGCTCGTTCTCGACCCGGATCGAGGACCGCGCCACGCTGGAGCAGGCGGTCTCGGCGCACGCCACGCGGCTCGGCGAGAAGCTGCGGCGAGAAGGGCTCGGCACGAACCACGTCTCGGTGTTCTATCATACGAGCGAGCACGACCGCGGCGCGCCGATGCGCTCGGTCTCGACCACCGTGACGCTGCCGGAGGCGACGAACGACACGCTCGCCCTCATCAAGGCGGCGCGCCTCGGCGTCGCCAAGACTTGGCGCGAGCCCGGCGCTAGGCCGTGGCGGTTCAGCAAGGCCGGGATCGTCACCACAGACCTGATGTCGCTCGACGCCAGCCCACGCGCCCTGATCGGCCAGCTCGATCGCGAGCGTTCCGGCCCGCTGATGGCGGCGATCGACGCCTGCAACGCCCGCTTCGGCCGCGGCAGCGTCGTCCCGGCGCGCGCCGGCCTCGTCGAGAAGCGCACCTGGAGCACGAAGTTCGAGATGCGGACCCCGCGCTACACAACGCAGGTCAGCGAACTGCCAATCGCGGTGGCCGGCTGATGGAGCGCCTGTGCGACCTCCGCGGACACCGGCTCGTCGTGGAGTGCCCGCCGTGCAACCGGCGCGGCGCCTACGACCTCACGCACCTCCGGCGGCGGTTCGGAGAGCACGCTGACCTCTACGACGTGTATCTGCGGCTGACGCAGTCATGCGGCCATCAGAAGCCTGTCGGATCGCGCCAGCCGAACCAGTATGGCCGGACTTGCCGCGCCGCGATCGGCGTCGAGGGCGGCGACGGGCGTACTGGCTTGCCCTCGCGGAGGTAGATAAAGCGCTACTCGAACGACACCCCCCAGGTGTCCGACGGCGCCCTTACATCCCCGCCATGTTCTATCGAAAGAGATGAATGGAAAGCGTCACAGTGGTTTTGGCTTTGTTGCTCTCCGTTCTGGTGAGCGGCGCCCTCAACCGCCTGCTTCCGCTACCGCTTCCGTTGATCCAGATCGCGATCGGTGTAGCCCTTGCCCTCGGGCCACTGCCGAGCACATCGCTCGATCCCGAAATCTTCTTCCTCGTTTTCCTGCCACCGCTCCTGTTCCTCGATGGCTGGCGCATTCCGAAGCGTGACCTCTTTCGGGACGGCAAAACCGTGGTGGCGCTGGCGCTTGGTCTCGTCGCGCTGACGGTGCTTGGGATCGGTATGCTGATCCACGGCATGATCCCCAGTATCCCGCTCGCTGTGGCCTTCGCCCTTGCCGCAGTCCTGTCGCCGACCGATCCTATCGCCGTCTCATCCGTGGCTGCTCAGGCCCCCGTTCCCCGGCGCCTGATGCATATCCTTGAAGGCGAGGCGCTGCTGAACGACGCCACCGGCCTCGTCTGCCTACGCTTCGCCATCGCTGCTGCTTTGACCGGGACCTTCTCCCTTCCTCAGGCTGCAACCACGTTCGTCTGGCTAGCGCTTGGTGGCCTCGGCATTGGCGCCTTGACGACTTTTGTCCTTATGGGGGCCCAGGATCTCCTGCGACGGCGGACAGGCGAAGATCCCGGCCTGCAGATCCTGTTCAGCCTCCTCACGCCGTTTGGGGCCTACCTCGCAGCCGAGCACGTGCATGCGTCCGGTATCCTGGCTGCCGTCGCGGCCGGTATCGCCATGACCTACGTCGAGATCCAGGGGCGCAGTCTTGGCAGTACCCGCGTCCGCCGAACTGCCGTTTGGGACACCGTCGCGCTAGCCGCCAACGGGTCGATCTTCGTCCTGCTGGGCGAGCAACTGCCCGAGGTTCTTGGGCACGCCGTCAAGCAGGCGGATGTCCAGGGCGCCGGCTGGCTCGTCGCATGGGGCCTCGCCATCACGGCTGGCCTGATGGCAATCCGGTTCGTGTGGGTCTGGGTCTCGCTCCAGTTCACCCTGGTGAAAGCTCGCCTGCGTGGCGAAAGGCGCGAGGGACCGACATGGCGCCTTGTAGCGGCTACGACGCTGGCCGGCGTGAAGGGAGCCATCACCCTCGCCGGCATTCTCACGCTGCCGCTCACCCTGAAGGATGGCAGCCCGTTCCCGGCTCGCGATCTTGCCATCCTGCTGGCGATGGGGGGTAAGCGCTCGGTGGAGGCTCGGCGTTGTATTTCGGTCGCGTCGTCTTCCTGAAGGCCGGCTGACCGAGGGGATGACCGTGCGCCGATCTGGATGTTTTGCGGTGACGAGATGCTTTTCTAGCCCGA
>NZ_VRUX01001219.1:0-563 GCF_008039885.1 Methylobacterium sp. WL103 | reverse complement strand
GCCGCGCTCGGCCTGCGACCGGCGCATCAGCACCAGGGCCGCCGCGCCGTCGGAGATCGACGAGGCGTTGGCCGCCGTCACGGTGCCGTCGGGGCGGAAGGCGGGCTTCAGGGTCGGGATCTTCTCGGGCCGGGCCTTGCGCGGACCCTCGTCGCTCTTGGCCTCGCCGACGGCGACGATCTCGTCGGCGAAGGCCCCGTCGGCCGTCGCGCGCTTGGCGCGGGCCAGCGACTCGAGGGCGTAGGCGTCCTGCGCCTCCCGGGTGAACCGGTAGTGCTGCGCAGTGTCCTCGGCGAAGGTGCCCATCAGCCGGCCGCGGTCGTAGGCGTCCTCAAGCCCGTCGAGGAACATGTGGTCGAGCATGCGCCCATGGCCGAGGCGCTGGCCGGCCCGCGCCTTGTCGAGGAGGTAGGGCGCGTTCGACATCGACTCCATGCCGCCCGCGACCACGGTCTCGGCCGAGCCCGCCGCGATCATGTCGTGGCCGAGCATCAGCGCCTTCATGCCCGACCCGCAGACCTTGTTCAGGGTGGCGCAGGGTGTCGCGTCGGACAGGCCCGCGC
>NZ_VRUX01001218.1:0-565 GCF_008039885.1 Methylobacterium sp. WL103 | reverse complement strand
ACCTGGAGCGGCAGGCCGACGGCCAGCCGCTCCAGGTCGCCAGGGTCATCCCGACGGTGACCAGCGTGGTCGCGGCAAAGAGCGGGGCGACCCAGGCGGCGCGGCCCTCGGGCCCGATCGCCCGCATCGAGACGAAGTTCTGCAGGACGGCGATGGCGCACATCGCCGTGCCGGTGAACGCGCCGAGATGCAGGTAGTGCAGGCCGAAGGCGGCGGCGCAGCCGGCGGAGGCGAGGAGCATCCCGCGCCGATGCGGCATGATCCCGGCGATGAAGCCGAGGAGGAGCCCGAGGGTTCCGAAGAGGTCGAGATGCGGCTTCGCCGCGGCCCATCCGATCAGGGCCAGCTCGATGACGGTCATGGTCCACGCCCGGTCGGCGCGGAAGTGCGCCGCACTCGGTGCAAGGCGCTAGGTCGTCATGGTAACCGGTCGGTTAACGGCGTTTTCCGCAAGGCGCCGCCGTCGCCGCAGCGCAACAGCGGAGGGCCGCCTGCGGGGAGGGCGCGTGCTGCGACCGCGATCGAGCGGATCAGTCCGCGGCGCGCACGCTCCGCCCTTCAGGCC
>NZ_VRUX01001217.1:0-566 GCF_008039885.1 Methylobacterium sp. WL103 | reverse complement strand
GCCTGCTCCCGGCCGCCGGACCGGCCCGCGGACGCGACCTCTTCGCCTGCGGCGCGACGGTGCCACTGGTGATGCGCGGGCCCGCCCCGGTGATGAGCTGGTCGCCCGGAGACCTGCGCACGCCCCTCGACGACACCGTGATGCGGCTGGAGCGCCTCTACGGCGAGCGCGACCCGCACCTGCTGGCGGCGCTGACGGAGAGCAACCGCCTCGACGCGATGCTTCCCAAAGGACCAGCCGGAGGCGGCCCGGGCCGGTCCTACGCCACCCTGGCGGCGGCGGCGGGCCGGGTGCTCGCCCGGCCCGAGGGCCCACGGATCGCGACCCTGGCGCTCGACGGCTGGGACACCCATGCGGCGGAGGGGCCGGCCTCCGGCCGCCTCGCCCACCTCCTCAAGGCCCTCGACGACGCGCTGGCCGCGCTGAAGGCGGAGCTCGGCCCCGCCTGGGGCGAGACCGTGGTCGCGGTCGCCACCGAGTTCGGCCGCACCGCCCACCCCAACGGCACGGACGGGACCGACCACGGCACGGCGGCGGCCGCCTTCCTCGCCGGCGGGGCGGTGGCC
>NZ_VRUX01001216.1:0-568 GCF_008039885.1 Methylobacterium sp. WL103 | reverse complement strand
CGCCGAACCTGCGCGGCCGGCTGCTGGCGAACCCGTCGCTGGCCGACCTGACGTGGTTCCGCGTCGGCGGGCCGGCGCAGGCGCTGTTCACGCCCGTCGACGAGGAGGACCTGGCTCACCTCCTGGCCGGGCTCGACCCCGAGATCTCGGTGACGGTGATCGGGCTCGGCTCGAACCTGATCGTGCGCGACGGCGGCATCCCCGGGGTCACGATCCGGCTCGGCGGCAAGGCCTTCGGCGCGGTGGAGATCGACGGCGACACCTTGCGCGCCGGCACCGCCGTGCCCGACATGCGGCTGGCGAAGGCCGCGGCCGAAGCCTCGCTCGACGGGCTCGCCTTCTTCCGCGGCATCCCGGGCTCGGTCGGCGGGGCGCTGCGCATGAACGCCGGCGCCCATGGCGGCGAGACCACCGACGTGCTCGTCGAGGCCCGCGGCGTCGACCGGCGCGGCGCGCTTTGCCGCTTCACCCACGAGGCGATGGGCTTCACCTACCGTCATTCGGCTGCGCCCGAGGACGTGATCTTCACGAGCGCGCTGTTCCGCGGCCGCCCCGGCGAGCGCGCCGC
>NZ_VRUX01001215.1:0-570 GCF_008039885.1 Methylobacterium sp. WL103 | reverse complement strand
CTCGATAGGCTCAGGTCGATTGTGCTCGGAGATGTTTATAAGATACAGGCGTCGGGCAACGCCGGCGCGGTCGCCTGCCTCGCGGCGCTGACGCTGGTGCTGGTCGTGCCGGTCCCGGCCCTGGTCAAGCCCGTCTACGACGTGCTGGTGGTGGCTTTCGTGTTTCCGGCGCTGGTCTACGCCGCCGCCGGGATCACGCCCGGCCCGCGGCTGGCCGCCCTCTGCCTCAAGGCGGGCGCGGCCTCCTATCCGCTCTACATCCTGCACGCGCCCTGCGTCGCCTGGGTCGAGGCCGTCGGCCGGCGCATGCCGGGCGTCGCCGACCGGATCGCCGCCCCCTATGCCGGGCTCGCCTTTCTGGTCGTGCTGCTCGCGGCCTGCCTCGTCCTCGTCCGCGTCTACGACGCGCCCGCGCGCCGACGGCTCGGGCGCCTCGCGATCCCGAAGCCTGACCAAACCTTGCGGGCGGACCGGACCTTGCAGGCGGACCGGACCTTGCGGGCGGACCGGACCTTGCGGGCGGACATCGCGCGGTCCTGAGAGCGGCCGGCCCCGGCGGCCAACCCGCGC
>NZ_VRUX01001214.1:0-570 GCF_008039885.1 Methylobacterium sp. WL103 | reverse complement strand
ACGGCAACCCGCTCGGCGGCGTGCGCCTGCCCGACATCGCCGTGCCGCTCGGCGTCCACGGCCTGCAGAACGCACCGCTCTCCACCTTCACCTGCTCGCTCGTCGGCGCCTACCGGCCGTTCGCGCGAAATGCCGGCGGGGGCGGGCCGCCTTCGCTGACCGAGCGCTACCGAAGGCAGGCCGACTACGTGAACCGCGTGCGCGCCGCCGCCCGGGAGGCCGAGGCCCAGGGCTTCCTGCTGCCGGAGGATGCGGCGATCGTCGTCAACGCGGCTGCCGAGACCCCGATTTTCGACGCGCAGACCCCGTCGGCGCCGCCGCGCTGATTGCGGCCGGCCGGCCGGGTGCTAGGGTCCGCCGGCATTCGCGCACCGCGCGAATCGCCGGCGCCGCCGCTCGCGGCGCCCGGCGCGACGGGACGAGGACGACCATGCTGGGATCGGGGTTCGGGCGTCGGATCGGGCTTCTGGCCGGGCTCCTGGTCGCGACACCCACTTTGGCGCCCTCTTGGGCTCAAGTGCCTGCGCCCGCCGCGCGCCCCGCCGCCAGGCCCGCCTCGACATCCGCTCC
>NZ_VRUX01001213.1:0-571 GCF_008039885.1 Methylobacterium sp. WL103 | reverse complement strand
GGCCTGCGCGGTCCGCCCTGCAGCCAGCGCAGCACCGGCCGCTCGACGCGGCGGTGGAAGACCTCGGTCGCCGCGACCGAGACGGCGACGAGGAGCAGCGCCAGCGGCCAGAGAAGCCCGGCGCCGAGCGGCAGCCGCGGCAGGATCGCCTTGGCGGCGAGGAAGACGAAGGGGTGCAGCAGGTAGAGCGCGTAGGACGCGTCGCCGATCCGCGCGATCGCCCGGAACGGAGGCGCATCGAAGCGCAGGTCGCCCAGGACCACGCCGGCGACGACCAGCACCGCGCCGCCGCCCCAGACCAGGGTGCGCGCCCAGCCGTAATTGCCGGGCGCGTCCGACCCGGCGAACCCGGACAGGTCGATCGTCGCCCACACGGCGAGGCCGAGGCCGCAGAGCAGGACGCCGCCCGCGCGCCCGAGCCGGACGCCTCGGCGGAACAGCAGCGCCAGGCCGACGCCGGCGGCGAATTCGAGGACGATCGGGCGCAGCCAGAACCGGAGCTGGTCGAGGGCCGGCGGCCACAGCCAGGCCAGGGCCACGCCGCCGGCCCTCGACCAGCTCCGGTTCTGGC
>NZ_VRUX01001212.1:0-573 GCF_008039885.1 Methylobacterium sp. WL103 | reverse complement strand
ACCCTCGAGGCGGCCGGCGCGGTCGCCCGCGGGCGACAGGGCGCCGGGTCGGTGCACCACATCGCCTTCCGGGCCGCCGACGACGCGGCCCAGGCGGCGATGGTGGCGCGGCTCTCCGCCGACCACGGCCTCGCGGTCACTGAGCAGCGCGACCGCCAGTACTTCCGCTCGGTCTACTTCCGCGAGCCCGGCGGCGTGCTGTTCGAGATCGCGACCGATGCGCCGGGCTTCGCCGTCGACGAGCCGCTCGCCACCCTCGGCTGCGCCTTGAAGCTGCCGGCCGGCCTCGAACCGCACCGGGCGCGGATCGCGGCCGCCTTGCCCGACCTCGCCTTGCCCGACCTCGCCTCGCCCGACCTCGCCTGACCCGCCTTCCCGCCCCGCGCCTACGGGGCGGGATTGCCCTGCCCGCTTCCTGGGAGTCCGTCATGACCACCACCGATCTCGGCTTCGTCCACCGTTTCGAGCCGGGCGACGCGTCCGTTCGCCCCTTGCTCCTCCTGCACGGCACCGGCGGCGACGAGGCCGACCTGCTGCCGCTCGGCCGGCGGGTGTCGCCGGGCGCGGCCCTGC
>NZ_VRUX01001211.1:0-573 GCF_008039885.1 Methylobacterium sp. WL103 | reverse complement strand
GCGGGTCGAGTTCGTCGGCCAGCGGCATCACCACCTCGCGGGCGAAGGTGCGGGCCTCGGCCTGGAGCGCGACGCGCGCGTCCGTGCGCCAGGGCGACATCAGCTCCGGCGGCTTCGGGGCGTGGCGGTCCGGCTGTCCGGACGAGACGGCGGGGGCGTTGGAAATGTGATCCTCCCGGGCGATCGGTCTGCCGCTGGCCGTTCTTCGGGCGTGGCCGGCTGGCCTGCAGGACCCTGGAGGCAATGCGCCGCCGCCGCAACGCCCTATCGGACCCGTCGGCGCATCCGCCACCCGGCATAACGCTCGCGAGCGTGCTCCAGGGCCGCGGCGAGCGGGAAGAACCGGTCGGGCGAGGCCTCCACGAGCCGGTGCGCGATGGCGCGCCGCCCGGTCCAGAACATCTCGGCCAGGCGGTAGTCAGGGGCGGCGCAGGAATCGATCCGGTCGATCGCGCCGTCGCGAAGCGCGGCCTCGGTCAGGCGGTGGACGAGCTGGACGCCCGGGGCGCCCGCGGCCTCCGCCTCGTCGTAGGAGACCTTCAGCACGAACGCCTCCGTGCCGCTGCGCGGCAG
>NZ_VRUX01001210.1:0-574 GCF_008039885.1 Methylobacterium sp. WL103 | reverse complement strand
GGCCGACGCCGGGCGCGCGGGCGATCGCGGTCTTGTCGCCGAGCGCGATCGCCGAGGCGAGCTGCGGCGGCTCCAGCACCGAGAGCAGCCCGAGCGCCACCTTCGAGCCGACGCCCTGCACCGTCTGGAGCAGGCGGAACCACTCGCGCTCGGCGTCCGAGCGGAAGCCGTAGAGCCGGATCATGTCCTCGCGCACATGCGTCTCGATCGAGAGGTCGGCCGGCTCGCCGGCCTTGGGCATGCGCTGCAGCGTGCGCGCCGAGCAATGCACCACGTAGCCGACGCCCTGCACGTCGAGGATGACGAAGTCCTCGCCGAAGGAGTCGACCACGCCCTTGAGCTTCCCGATCATGAGATTCCGATCATCCGCGCCGCGCGTCCCGCCCGATCTGCGCTGCCTACAGAATGCCGCCCCGCGCCGCCATCCACGGCGTCGGCCGCGGCGCGAGCCTTGAGAGCGGCCAAGCTTCGTGAGATCACGGCCCGGAAACCTTCGGTCACAGACACAGGCGATCCCGATGCGCGGACCTCTGCTCCTCCTGGCGTTCGCGCTCGCCCTCGCGCCGGCGCGGGC
>NZ_VRUX01000120.1:0-9869 GCF_008039885.1 Methylobacterium sp. WL103 | reverse complement strand
ATGCGCTTGGCGGCCACGTTCTCCTGCACCAGCACGGGTGCGGTCGTCGCGCGCGCGACCGCACCCGTGCTGGTGCAGGAGAACGTGGCCGCCAAGCGCATGGATGCGTCGGCGCCGGTCGCCGCGCAGGACAACCCGCGCTCTGAAGACTACTACCGCACCAAGAGCATGATCTTCGGCGCGCTGATCGAGGCGATCGACCTCGCCCAGCTCTCGCGCCTGGAGCCCGAGTCGGCGCGCGAGGAGATCCGCGACATCGTCTCGGAGATCATCGGCCTCAAGAACATCGTGCTGTCGATCGCCGAGCAGGAAGAACTGCTCGACGACATCTGCAACGACGTGCTCGGCTACGGCCCGCTCGAGCCGCTGCTCGCCCGCGACGACATCGCCGACATCATGATCAACGGCGCCAACCGCGCCTTCATCGAAGTGAGCGGCAAGATCCAGCTCACCAACGTGCGCTTCCGCGATAACCAGCAGCTGATGAACATCTGCCAGCGCATCGTCAGCCAGGTCGGGCGCCGGGTCGACGACGCCTCGCCGATCTGCGACGCGCGCCTGCCGGACGGCTCGCGCGTCAACGTCATCGCGCCGCCGCTGGCCATCGACGGCCCGGCCCTCACGATCCGAAAGTTCAAGAAGGACAAGCTCACCCTCGACCAGCTCGTGCGCTTCGGCGCGATCTCGCCGGAGGGGGCCGAGATCCTGAAGATCATCGGCCGCTCGCGCTGCAACATCGTCATCTCCGGCGGCACCGGCTCGGGCAAGACGACCCTGCTCAACTGCATCACCGCCTTCATCGAGAACGACGAGCGGATCATCACCTGCGAGGACGCGGCCGAATTGCAGCTGCAGCAACCGCACGTGGTGCGCCTGGAGACGCGCCCGCCCAACATGGAGGGCCAGGGCCAGGTCACCATGCGCGACCTCGTCAAGAACTGCCTGCGCATGCGGCCCGAACGGATCATCGTCGGCGAGGTGCGCGGACCCGAGGCCTTTGACCTTCTCCAGGCGATGAACACCGGCCACGACGGCTCGATGGGAACGCTCCACGCCAACTCGCCGCGCGAGTGCCTGTCGCGCATCGAGTCGATGATCTCGATGGGCGGCTTCACCCTGCCCTCGAAGACGCTGCGCGAGATGATCTGCGGATCGATCGACGTCGTGGTGCAGGCCACCCGCCTGCGCGACGGCTCGCGCCGCATCACCCACATCACCGAAGTGCTCGGGATGGAGGGCGACGTCATCACCACGCAGGACATCTTCCTGTTCGACATCCTCGGCGAGGACGCCAACGGCAAGCTGATCGGGCGCCATCGCTCCACCGGCGTCGGCCGGCCGAAGTTCTGGGAGCGCGCCCGCTACTACGGCCTGGAGCGCCAGCTCGGCGAGGCGCTCGATGCCGCCGCGGCGGCGGGGGGCGCCCCGTGAACGGCGGGAACCTGCAACTCGCCGTCGGGCTCGTCTTCGTGACCGCGCTGGCGCTCGGCTACGTCTTCCTGATGCCGCTGATGATGGGCGAGCGGCGCGCGGCCCAGCGGCTCCGGACCATCAGCGCGTCGGCGACCGGCAGCGCGATCCGCGGCGTGAGCGTGAACCGGCGCGAGCAGGTCGCCAAGACGCTGGGCGAGATCGAGGCCAAGGCCAAGGGCGCCGCGAAGGTGACCCTCGAGCTGAAGATCGCGCGGGCCGGCCTGGCGTGGTCGCAGCGGACCTACTGGATGATGTCCGCCGGGCTCGCGGTGTTGGTCGGGCTGCTGGTGCTCGTGGTGAGCGCGAACCCGGTCGCCGGCCTGGGCGGGGCCTTCGTCGGCGGCCTCGGCGTGCCGGCGTTCCTGCTGCGCCACCTGCGCAAGCGCCGCATCGCGAAGTTCCTGAGGGAGCTGCCCAACGCCGTCGACGTGGTGGTGCGCGGCATCCGCACCGGCATCCCGGTGGGCGATTGCTTCCGCATGGTCTCCCGCGAGGCCGAGGAGCCGGTGCGCTCGGAGTTCCGGGTGATCATCGAGACCCAGACGCTGGGCCTGTCCCTCGGCGAGGCGGTCTCGCGGCTCTACGAGCGGGTGCCGGTGCAGGAGGTGAACTTCTTCTCGGTCGTGATCAACATCCAGCAGCAGTCGGGCGGCAACCTCTCCGAGGCGCTTTCCAACCTGTCGCGGGTGCTGCGCGAGCGCCGGAAGATGGCCGGCAAGATCCAGGCGATGAGCATGGAGGCCAAGTCCTCGGCCGGCATCATCGCCGCGCTGCCCTTTGTCGTCGCCGGCATCACCTCGCTGACAAGCCCCGACTACATCTCGCTTCTCTGGACCACCGACATCGGCAAGCTCGCCCTGCTGGGCTCGGCGATCTGGATGGGCCTCGGCATCCTGACCATCAAGAAGATGATCGCGTTCGACTTCTGAACGCCCGCGGGCTCCGCTCGCCCCCCCCCCTCCGGACGCCCTTTCGGGAAGCCCCGTCGCCATGATCGACCTCATCGCCCAGAAGGTCTTCGACCCACGCAACGTGGCCATCGCGCTGACCGCGATCGCGGCGGCGGCCACCGCCTTCGCCGTGGCGCAGCCCTTCCTCGAGAGCGACAACCTCGGCAAGCGGATGAAGCTCGTCAGCGACGAGCGCGAGGTCATCCGCCGGCGGGAGCGCGAGCGGCTCAACACCAAGGCGACGCTGCGGATCGAGCCCAAGGCCTACATGAAGCAGATCGTCGAGCGGTTCGACCTGCGCCGTTGGCTCGGCACCGACACGGCCAAGCGCAAGCTCTTGATGGCCGGCTATCGCGGCCAGCAATCCGAGACGACGTTCCTGTTCTTCCGCCTCGTCATGCCGGTCGCGGCGACCCTGGGATCGATCTTCTACCTGTTCGTGCTGGAAGCCCTCGACCAGCCCTACCTGATGCGGATCGGCATCGTCATCGCCTGCGCCTACGGGGGCATCAAGGCTCCGGAATTGTACCTCGTCAACACGTCGAACAAGCGCAAGGCCGAGATCAAGCGGGCCTGGCCCGACGCCCTCGACCTGACGCTGATCTGCGTCGAATCGGGCATGGCGATCGAGCACGCCTTCCGGAAGGTCAGCACCGAGATCGCCGCCACATCGGTGGTGCTGGCCGAGGAACTGGCCCTGATGACGGCCGAGATGTCCTTCCTGCCGGACCGCCGGCAGGCCTACGAGAACCTCGCGATGCGCGTCGGCCTTGAGCCGGTGAAGGCGGTCGTCACGGCCCTGATCCAGGCGGAGCGCTACGGCACCCCGGTCGGCCAGGCGCTCCGCATCCTGGCGCAGGAGAGCCGCGACCAGCGCATGACCGACGCCGAGAAGAAGGCCGCCTCGCTGCCGCCGAAGCTCACCGTGCCGATGATCCTGTTCTTCCTGCCGGTGCTGTTCGTGGTGATCATCACCCCGGCGATCATCCAGGCGATCCGCTGAGGCGGAGCGTCCGCCCGACGCGGGAAACGCCGGCGAATCCTTGACACGGCAGGTGCCGATCCCCTATCCATCGGGCACAACGCGCGGCTTCCTCGCAGAAGACCGTGCGTTTCGCGTTGCGGCAGCCCCCGGGCAGATCGCGACGAACGCATAAGAAGTCGGTCCAGGGCGCGTCCCGGAGGCCGTTCGAACCACGAGAGAGACGATGTTCGCAGTCATCAAGACGGGCGGCAAGCAGTATCGCGTTGCCGAGAACGACACCATCACCATCGCCAGCCTCGAAGGCGAGGAAGGCTCCGCCGTGACCTTCGGCGAGGTCCTCCTGTTCGCCGACGGCGACGCGACCCAGGTCGGCGCGCCGCTCCTGTCGGGCTTCAGCGTCACCGGCGAGATCGTCTCCCACGGCCGCGACAAGAAGGTCATCGCCTTCAAGAAGCGCCGCCGTCAGAACTCGCGGCGCAAGCGCGGCCACCGCCAGCACCACACGGTCGTGCGCATCACCGGCCTCACTGCCGGTTCGAAGAGCGCGTAAGGGCCGCCGAGGCCCCCACGCGATCCGCACGTCCCGATCCCACGTCATTCGAAAGACTGAACCATGGCACACAAGAAAGCAGGCGGCTCTTCCCGCAACGGCCGCGATTCGGCCGGCCAGCGCCTCGGCGTGAAGAAGTTCGGCTCGGAGGCCGTCATCCCGGGCAACATCATCGTGCGCCAGCGCGGCACCAAGTGGCACCCCGGCACCAACGTCGGCATGGGCAAGGATCACACCCTGTTCGCCCTGACCGAGGGCCGCGTGGAGTTCCAGACCAAGCGCGGCCGCGCCTTCGTGGCGGTGGTACCGCTGGCGCAGGCGGCAGAGTAGACGGCGGGCGCCTCGTACAGGCGAAGCAGGCCCCGCCGGTGTCCCACACCGAACCGGCGGACCTGTTTCTCGCATCCTGGCCACGAGGCCCGGAGTCGAACGGAACACGCGGGGGAGGATGGGGCGCCATCCTCCCTTTCGTCGTCTCAGCGCAACGGTTCTCCGCTACGGAGGATCGCGGCGGAGGAGCCCGAACGATGTTCCCCGATCTGACCCGCGACGACGTCTTCCGCATCGAGACCCGCAGCCTGTGGCTGCGCTGGCCGCGCGCCAAGGACGTGGATGCGATCGTGCGGCTCGCCGGCGAGCGGGCGGTGGCCGAGATGACGGCGCGGATCCGCCACCCGATCGACCGGGCGGAGACCGAGGCCTTCGTGATCGAGGCGCGGCGCTACAACGCCCTCGGCGACGGGCTCGCGATGGCGGTCTCGCTCCGCTCCGCTCCGGCCGGCCTCGTCGGCTTCGTCGGAATCCGGTCCGATGCCGCGGTGGACGGCGCGCGCCTCGGCTACTGGCTCGGCCGGCCCCATTGGGGCCGCGGGCTCGCCACCGAGGCCTCGGTGGCCATGGCGCACGCCTACTTCGCCTATGCCGGCGGCACGGCGCTGACCGCCGAGGCGCGCGTCGAGAACCCGGCTTCGCGCCGGGTGCTGGAGAAGGTCGGGTTCGTCCGCACGGGCACGGCGACGGAGTATTTCCCGGTCCGCGGCTGCGAGATGACCTCCGACTGCTTCCGGCTCGACCGCGCCGCGTGGTCGGCCCGGGCCGACCGGGTCGCCTGCGACCGGGCCGCCTGACGGCATCTCGGTGCGACACGATAGGGTTCGAGGCGGGGTTCGCACGGCGTGCGACCCCGGCCGCGGACGGACAGGGCCGCACCGGAGCGGCGTGAACGGACGAAGCGGGCCGCCACCCGCCTCGATCAAGAGACGAGCGACACCGTGAAATTCCTCGACGAAGCCAAGGTCTATGTCCGTTCCGGCGACGGAGGCGCGGGGTGCGTCGCGTTCCGGCGCGAGAAGTTCATCGAGTTCGGCGGCCCCAACGGCGGCGACGGCGGGCGCGGCGGCGACGTCTGGGTCGAGTGCGTCGAGGGCCTGAACACCTTGATCGACTACCGCTACCAGCAGCACTTCAAGGCGCGGAAGGGCGAGCACGGCATGGGCTCGAACCGCCACGGCGCCAACGGCGCCGACGTGGTGCTGAAGGTGCCGGCCGGCACCCAGATCCTGGCGGTCGACGGCGAGCACCTGATCGCCGACATGACCGAGGTCGGCCAGCGGGTCCGGCTCGCCAAGGGCGGCAACGGCGGCTTCGGCAACGCCTACTTCACCACCTCGACCAACCGCGCCCCGAAGCATGCCAACCCGGGGCTGGAGGGCACCGAGCAGTGGATCTGGCTGCGCCTCAAGCTCATTGCCGACGCCGGGCTCGTCGGGCTGCCGAACGCCGGCAAGTCCACCTTCCTCGCCACCGTGACCTCGGCCAAGCCGAAGATCGCGGACTACCCCTTCACCACCCTGCATCCGGGCCTCGGCGTGGTGCGCTCGGACGCCCGCGAGTTCGTGCTCGCCGACATCCCCGGCCTGATCGAGGGCGCCCACGAGGGCGTCGGGCTCGGCGACAAGTTCCTGGCCCACGTCGAGCGCTGCCGCGTGCTGCTGCACCTCGTCGACGCCACCTGCGAGCATGCCGGCAAGGCCTACAAGACGATCCGGCGCGAGCTCGAGGCCTACGGCGAGGACCTCGCCGGCAAGCCGGAGATCGTGGCGCTTTCCAAAGCCGACGCGATCGACGCGGACACCCTCAAGGAGCAGGTCGCCCGCCTGAAGCGCGCCGCCAAGCGCAAGCCGCTGGTCCTGTCCTCGGCCTCGGGCCAGGGCGTGCCGGAGGCCCTGCGCGCGCTCCAGGGCGAGATGGACGCGGCCGCCGAGGCGGAGCGCGTCCCCGAGCCGGCCTGGCAGCCGTGATGACGGTCGGCCCGACCTCGACTATGGTCTCGCGCTGGACGGTGTCCTCGTGGAGCGGACGGTGATCGAAGCTCTGATCGTGGAGCGAGACGAGGCGCTCGGACTTGCCAAGGTGTTGGGCGAGCGCACAGGCACGTCGGTCGAAGACGCGGTGGTCTCCGCGCTTCGCGCGTCGCTTCGCGAAACCCTGCCGGCCGAAGGCCTGTCGCCTCAGCCTCCGCGCGTTCCAACCTTGAAAGATTTGACGCCGGAGCGCCGCCGCCGGTACGAGTCGTTACGGGGCTTCGTCCGTGAGATCGCAGATCACAAGGTGCCGGGGGCGACCTCGGACCATAGCGATCTGTACGATGATCACGGCCTTCCGATCTGAGGCGCCCCGTTGATCGCGATTGATACGTCGGCGATCGTGGCCATCCTGATACGGGAACCGGAAGCGGATGCTTTCCTCCGCTTGATCCTCGGCGAGCATGTCATCGTCGGAACGCCGACGCTCATCGAGACGTGCATGGTTCTGGAGCAGAAACTGCCCGGCCAGGCGCGCAGAGCGGTCGATCGGTTTCTCGACGACAGCTTGATCAACATCGTGGCCTTCGATGCGGCGATGTTCGAGGCCGGCGCCGACGCTTTCCTGCGTTCCGGGAAGGGCCGCGGCCATCCGGCCCAGCTGAATTTCCGCGACTGCTTCACCTACGCCGTCGCCAGGACGTATGCGGTGCCGCTCCTGTTCAACGGCGACGACTTCGTCCACACCGACCTCATCCCCGCATTCGTCCCGGCGTCATGACCCCCTCCCTCGATCAATTCCGCCGCGTCGTCATCAAGGTCGGCTCGGCCCTGCTGGTGGACCGCGCCCGCGGGCGGCTGCGGCATGCGTGGCTCGCGGCGCTTGCCGAGGACATCGCCGACCTGCATGCCCGCGGCGTCGACGTGTTGGTGGTGTCCTCGGGCAGCATCGCGCTCGGGCGCACCGTGCTCGGCTTCGCTCCCGGCGCCCTGCGCCTGGAGGAGAGCCAGGGCGCGGCCTCGGTCGGGCAGATCGCCCTGGCGCGGCACTGGGCCGAGGCGCTCGGGCACCACGGCATCGTCGCCGGGCAGATCCTGGTGACGCCGCAGGACACCGAGGAGCGCCGCCGCTATCTCAACGCCCGGGCGACCGTGCTCAAGCTCTTGGAGATGCGGGCGGTTCCTGTCGTCAACGAGAACGACACCGTGGCGACCTCCGAGATCCGCTACGGCGACAACGACCGGCTCGCGGCCCGCGTCGCCACGATGATCGGCGCCGACGTGCTGGTGCTGTTCTCCGACATCGACGGGCTCTACACCGCGCCTCCGAGCGCCGACCCGGACGCGCGCCACCTGGCCGTGGTCGAGCGGATCACCCCCGAGATCGAGGCGATGGCCGGCGGGCCCGCCTCGGAGCTGTCGCGCGGCGGCATGCGGACCAAGGTCGAGGCCGCCAAGATCGCGGTGTCGGGCGGGACCCACATGATCATCGCCGACGGCCGCGAGAAGAACCCGCTGCGCAGCGTGGTCGCGGGCGGCCGCTGCACCTGGTTCTTGTCCGGCTCCACCCCCACCGCGGCGCGGAAGACCTGGATCGCCGGGTCGCTCGAGCCGCGCGGCACCCTGGTGATCGACGACGGCGCGGCGCGGGCGCTCGAAGGCGGGGCGAGCCTGCTGCCGGTGGGCGTCTGCGGCGTCGAGGGAAGCTTCGGCCGGGGCGACGCGGTGCTGATCCGCGACCGTGCCGGCCGGGTGCTGGGCCGCGGCCTCGTCGGCTACGACAGCACGGAGGCGGCGCTGATCCTCGGCCGCCCGAGCGCGCAGATCGCCGACCTCCTCACCTATCCGGGACGCGCGTGGATGGTGCATCGCGACGACCTGGCGATGTTCTAGGCTCGCTCCTGCGTCGTCCGAGATCGGGTGACCGTTTCGAAACGTTCCGATCTTCGCGCCAGCGCTTGTTTCGTCGTCCCCGAGGATGCAGATAATCCGCAGCTTCGTAGGCGGCTCGCTTCGGGCTGCCGAACTGGGGTTGTACCGGTGCCAGTCCTGAACATGCGATCCGACTTCGCGTCGGCCGACGACCTCGCCGAGACCATGAACGGGATCGGCCGGCGCGCCCGCGCCGCCGGCCGCAAGCTCGCGCTGGCCTCGGCCGAGACCAAGGACGTGGCCCTGCGGGCCATCGCCGAGCGCCTGCGCGCCGACCGCGTCGTCATCCTGCGCGAGAACGCCCGCGACGTCGCCGCCGCGAAGGCGGCCGGGCAGAGCCAGGCACTGATCGACCGCCTCACCCTCGACGCGGGCCGCCTCGCCGCGATCGCCGACGCGGTCGAGAAGATCGGCGCGCTGGCCGACCCCGTCGGGCGCCAGGTCGCCGCCTTCGAGCGTCCGAACGGGCTGCTGATCGAGCGCATCGCCGTGCCGCTCGGCGTCGTCGGCGTGATCTTCGAGAGCCGCCCCAACGTCACCGCCGACGCAGGGGCGCTCTGCCTCAAGGCCGGCAACGCCGCGATCCTGCGGGCCGGCTCGGACAGCCACCGCAGCGCCATGGCCATCGCCGAGTCGATGCGCGCCGGGCTCGACGCCACCGGCCTGCCCGCGGACGCGATCCAGATCGTGCCGACGAAGGACCGCGCCGCGGTCGGCGCCATGCTCGCCGGCCTCGCCGGCTGCATCGACGTGATCGTGCCCCGTGGTGGGCGCGGCCTGGTCGAGCGGGTCCACGCCGAGGCGCGGGTTCCGGTCTTCGCCCACCTCGACGGCATCTGCCACGTCTACGTGGCGGCCGCGGCCGACCTCGACATGGCGCGGACCATCCTGCTCAACAGCAAGATGCGCCGCACCGGCGTCTGCGGCGCCACCGAGACCCTGCTGGTCGACCGCGCCTGCGCCGGCACCCACCTCGCCCTCCTCGTCGCCGCCTTGCTGGAGGCCGGCTGCGCAGTGCGCGGCGACGCCGCCGTGCAGGCGGTCGACGGCCGCGTCACCGCGGCGACCGAAGCCGACTGGCGCACCGAATACCTCGACGCGATCATCTCGGTCCGGGTGGTCGACGGGCTCGAGGCGGCGATCGAGCACATCGAGACCTACGGCTCGCACCACACCGACGCGATCGTCACCGAGGACGGCGACGAGGCCGTGCGCTTCCTGGCCGAGGTCGATTCGGCGATCGTCGTGCACAACGCCTCGACCCAGTTCGCCGACGGCGGCGAGTTCGGGTTCGGTGCCGAGATCGGCATCGCCACCGGCCGCATGCACGCCCGCGGCCCGGTCGGCGTGGAGCAGCTCACCACCTTCAAGTACCGGGTCCACGGCAGCGGCCAGACGCGCCCGTGAGCCGTTTCGCGCCCGCGCGTTCCGGAGCGATAGCGATCCCGATCCTTGGCCCCGCGTGAGGGCGCGTTGCCGCCGTCCGCGCCGGGGATGCGGATCGGCCTCTACGGCGGCTCGTTCAACCCGGCCCATGCCGGCCACCTGCATGTCGGCACCATGGCCCTGCGGCGCCTTCGCCTCGATCGGCTGTGGTGGCTCGTCACCCCCGGCAACCCTCTGAAGCGCGGGCGGCCGATCGCGCCGCTGGCCGAGCGCTGCGCGCAGGCTGCCGC
>NZ_VRUX01001209.1:0-574 GCF_008039885.1 Methylobacterium sp. WL103 | reverse complement strand
GGGACGCCCGCTCGGGGCGCCGGGCTCCGGGCGCGTCGTCGGGCGCCGTTAGAGCGGCACCCTGTGGCGAAGATGCGACGCCGGCCCGGTTTCGGGCCGACGCCGCGTGCCGGCTACTCGTCGTCGTACATGCTGGCGGCGTGGGGGGCGCCCTCGACCAGGATCTCGCGTTTTCCCGCGTGGTTGGCCTGGCCGACGATGCCCTCGATCTCCATCCGCTCCATGATCGAGGCGGCGCGGTTGTAGCCGATCTGCAGGCGGCGCTGGATGTAGCTGGTCGAGGCCTTGCGGTCCCGCAGCACCACCTGGATCGCCTGCTCGTAGAGGTCGCCGGCCTCGCCGCCCGACGCCGCCACGAAGGCGCCGACGTCGAACACCGGAAGGTCGGCCTCCTCCACCTCGGCTTCGACCGCCTCGGCCTTGCCCCTGCCCTTGCCCTTGGGCGCATCCTCCGACCCGTCGTCGGCGGTGACCGCCTCGAGGTAGGCCGGCCGACCCTGGCGCTTGAGGTGGGCGACCACGCTCTCGACCTCCGAGTCCGAGCAGAACGGCCCGTGCACCCGCGTCGTGCGGC
>NZ_VRUX01001208.1:0-578 GCF_008039885.1 Methylobacterium sp. WL103 | reverse complement strand
GGCCGCCGCCGCCCGCGTCCGCGCCGCCATCGACGGCTAACTTGCGATGCCGGCGCCCGAGCAGCGCGCGGCCTTCCGGAAGGCCGTCGTCCTCGGCTGTGGCGCCTCGGGCGCCGAGGTGCCCTCGCCGGAAGCGGCGTCCTCGACGGTCGGCTGACCGGCGCGAGATCCATCACGTTCTCTCGATCCGTGCCGTCGGCAGGCGACTGGACGGAGCCGATGCCGCACGCCGCGTGTTGAGGCGGTCGCGGACGCGGTCGTCCAGCTCATGGACCCATCGCCCCGATGCCGACGATCCCGCCCTGGCTGTTCACGCGCGGCACACTCGCCGCCGTCGCCATCGCGGGCCTCGTCGCGGCCGGAGCTGTTGCCGTCTACCTGGCCCAGGCGACGACGCTCGTCATCGCGGTGGCCCCACGCGACGGGACCGAGCCCGGCCTGATCAGGGCCTACGCCGACGCCCTCGACGCCGGCGGCAAGGCCGTCCGGTTCAAGATCCTGCCCTTCGACGACGTGCGCGAGAGCGCCGCGGCGCTCCAGGACGGGCGCGCCGACCTCGCGGTGGTGCGGCCCGACGT
>NZ_VRUX01001207.1:0-581 GCF_008039885.1 Methylobacterium sp. WL103 | reverse complement strand
GCCGGACACCCTGGTGAACGGCTCGCGCGAGCGGGTCGCCCGACCCGACGGCGACCATGCCGCGCGACAAGGCGGTGAAGCCCTTCGCCCGGCGCCGCTCGCGCGAGCCGTTCACCAGGGTGTCCGGCAGGGTGATGAGGCCGCGCACCACGGCCCAGACCAGGCCGAGCACGATCGCCGCGACGCCGACGCCGACGAGCGCGATGGCGAGGCTGGTGGCCACCTCGTACCCGTTCCACACGATGGTGACCGAGCCGGGTCGGTCGGCGATCCACACCGCCCCGAAGGCGGCGACGGCAAGCAGGGCCAGGAAGGCGAGGGCGCGCCACATGAGGTCGGGTACTCCTGTCAGCCGCGAGAACGGCGTCGCGTCGCGACGAGGTCGTGGGCGGGGGCGTCGGGCGCCCCCGCGGGATGGTGTGTCGCCGCGATCACGACTTGAGACTGATCACGGCTTCGATGCGATCACGGCAAGGAATGCATCAAGGTTTGGCGGCCGGCGCGGTCGTCGGCAGGCCCTTGAAGGCGTCGGAGAGCAGCGCCTGCGCCGCCTGCGCCGCGGCGGCCCGCGCCGTCAGCGT
>NZ_VRUX01001206.1:0-589 GCF_008039885.1 Methylobacterium sp. WL103 | reverse complement strand
GCCGCGCGCGGGTCAGCCGCGCGGCCTCCGCCAAGACGAGGTCGCGCGCGCGCGAGACCGGATCGGTGAGGCCGCGCTCGGCCAGGATCCGCGGCCAGTTCTCGGCGGCGATCCGCACGAAGTCGAGGGTCAGGCCGAAATAGCGCGAATACTCGGCCTCGACGGCGCCCGCGATCTCCGACCAGGGCAGCCCCTCGACGGTCAGCGCGTCCATCAGGCCTTCGAGGTCGGCGGCCAGCGCCACCGCGTCGGCGGGCGAGGCCGGCACCAGGAACGGCACCTCCTCGTCGATCGGCAGCAGCGAGCGATCGACCGCCTGCGCCCAGGACTGCACCAGCCGGGCGAGGATCAGCCGGCGCTCCAGCTTCTGCATCTCGGGGTCGAGCCCGGTGGCGGCGTTCGCCACGAGCGGCATCGCGGCGAGATCCAGCTCGGCCTCGTCCGCCTCGCCGAGCGGGATCATCCGCGGCAGCAGCGCCGCCAGCCCGCGCCGCCCCGCGCCGCGGCGGTCGGTTATTAAAAAAAACGCGCCCCCCCGCCCCGGGCCCGTAGTGGTTTACGGGGTGTGAGTGTAAAAAAAAATAGGGGG
>NZ_VRUX01001205.1:0-589 GCF_008039885.1 Methylobacterium sp. WL103 | reverse complement strand
CGCCCCAGCCGCGGCGCCGCCCGGCCCGTAGAGGGCGTGCACGGCCGCGTCGGCGTCGTGCACCGGCACGCCACGTGCGGAGAACATCGCCGCGGTGGCAGATTTCCCCATGCCGATCGAGCCGGTGAGCCCGAGCACGAACGGTTTTTTGCGCACAGTATCGCTCATCGGAGCGGACCTATCGCGGCAGGTCGGCGACGACGACCGCGCGCAGGGCCTCCGTCACCCTCGGGCGCACGCCGAACCAGGCCTCGAAGCCCGGCACCGCCTGGTGCAGCAACATGCCGAGCCCGTCGATCGCCGGAAGCCCGCGGGCGCGGGCGGCGGCGAGGAAGCCCGTCTCCAGCGGCACGTAGACGATGTCGGCCACCGCCGCGTGGGCCGGCAGCGGAGCGAGGTCGAGGTCGAGCGGCGGGTTGCCGGCCATGCCGAGCGCGGTGGTGTTCACCAGAAGCCCGGCCTCGGGCATCAGCGCCGGGATCGCGTCCCATTCGATCGCGGTCGCGATGCCGGGGGCGAGCGCCGCGACCGTCTCCGCCCGCGCGCGGGTGCGGTTGGCGACGACGATGCGCGCGAGGCCGCGCTCGGC
>NZ_VRUX01001204.1:0-593 GCF_008039885.1 Methylobacterium sp. WL103 | reverse complement strand
GCTGTGAGCTTGCCCCCGGCCCTGGCGCTGACCGCGTCCGAGGCCGGGGGCAAGCTCACAGCCCGGGTGCTGCGCGCCGCTCGCAACGGCCGCGACGGCGGCCTCGTGCGCGCGCTCGACCAGAAGGGCCTGCCGCTGGCCGAGCACGACTTCGCCCTCGCGCCCGACGCCACTGAGGCCGAGATCGCCTTCGACATGCCGATCGAGCTGCGCAACGGCGTCAGCCGCATCGAGATCGCCGGCGAGCGCTCGGCCGGCGCCGTGACGCTGGTGGACGAGCGCGGCAAGCGCCGCCGCGTCGGCCTCGTCTTCGGCGGCACCAGCGACCAGGCGCAGCCGCTGCTGGCGCCGACCTACTATCTCTCCCGCGCGCTCCAGCCCTTCGCCGACGTGCAGGAGGCCCGCGGCGCCAAGGGCATCGCCGACCAGGTGGCGCAGCTCCTCGACAACCAGGTGACGGTGCTGGTGCTCGCCGACGTCGGCGCGATGGACGACCGCACCGCCACCCGCGTCCAGGCCTTCGTCGAGGGCGGCGGCCTGCTGCTGCGCTTCGCCGGCCCACGACTCGCGGCCGGCAGCGATCCGCTGGTGCC
>NZ_VRUX01001203.1:0-593 GCF_008039885.1 Methylobacterium sp. WL103 | reverse complement strand
GCCCTGGCGCTGACCGGCGGCAAGGTGTTCGGCCCGGGCGGCGCCGCCGAACTGTTGGGCCTGCGCCCGACGACCCTGGCCTCGCGGATCAAGGCCATGAGAATCAAAGAGACCGGACTGAAGGAGACCGGGAACGGCCGTTAACCGCCCCGCAACCGCGGCCGCGTCCAGTGGCGAGCTGCGTTCGAAGCGGGCGCGTGTCGCGAGGAAGACCGTATGCCCACCTCAGCCGCGACGGACGCCGCCCTCTTCGCGATGCCGGGCGACGCCGCCCTGCGCGACGCCGCCCACGCCTGGAGCCGCAGCCTCGCGGCCGAGCGGCGGATGTCCGACAACACGGTCGAGGCCTACGAGCGCGACCTGCGCCAGTTCCTGCACCACCTCGACGCCCGCGCCGGCACGCCGACCATCGCCGCGATCGTCGCGCTGAAGCCGCGCGACGTCCGCGCCTTCATGGCCGCGCGCCGTGCCGACGACGTCGGCGGGCGCTCGCTGATGCGGGCGCTGGCGGGCCTGCGCTCCTTCGCCAAGTACCTGGAGCGCGAGGGCCACGGCACCGTGGCGGCGCTCGGCGCCGTGCGCTCGCCCAAGGT
>NZ_VRUX01001202.1:0-599 GCF_008039885.1 Methylobacterium sp. WL103 | reverse complement strand
CGCCCGGCGCCCATGCCGGCGAGCCCCGCCGCGGCGATGATCGTCGCGAACAGGGCGGCGGGGAGGACCCAGCCGTCGGTGGCCTCGTGGGCGAGGCCGAAGCCGAGGGGCCCGAGGGAGGCGAAGACGTAGCCGATCCCCTGCGCCATCGCCGAGAGGGCGCCGGCCGAGGCGGCGTCGCGGGTGCGCAGGACGAGGAGGCTGAGGCCGAGCCCGAAGCAGCCGCCGATGCCGAGGCCCAGCAGCCCGGATGCGGGGAACCGCAGACCCTCCGGGCCGAAGGCGAGGACGAGGAAGCCGCAGAGCGTCGCGGCCAGCACCGCGAGGATCCAGCCGCGCTGGTCGCGCACGCGCGCGGCGAGCATCGCCACCACCAGCGCGCCCGGCGCCTGGTGCAGGGTCACCACCGAGGCGACGAGCCCGGCATCCAGCGCCGAGAGGCCGCGCCCCTGCAGGATCGCCGGCAGCCAGCCGAACAGCACGTAGGCCAGCGAGGATTGCAGGCCCATGAAGGCGGTGACCTGCCAGGCCAGCGGATCGCGCAGGAGCGAGCCCGGGGCGGCGGCCGCCGCGCGCTCCGGCACGGCGCGGGTCAAGGG
>NZ_VRUX01001201.1:0-601 GCF_008039885.1 Methylobacterium sp. WL103 | reverse complement strand
CACGGCCCGCGCGGTGGCGGGCGCGCGGGCGATCAGGTCGAGGGCCTCGACGACCTCGGGCCAGCCGCGGCCGCGGATCGCGTGGCCGAGGAAGACCTTGTCACCGTAATCGTGGCGGTTCGGGTTGAATTCGAACAGGCCGGCGCGGACGAGGTCGGCCTGCCGTTCCGGCTTCAGCTTCGGGTCCTCGGGGCGGGCGTCGATGCCGACGCCCGTGAGGATGCGGGCCAGCGCCTCGACGTCGCCCTGCGTGTAGCCGGAGCCGACGCCCATTGTGTGCAGCTCCATCAGCTCGCGGGCGTAGTTCTCGTTGAGATGGCCGGCGGCGTTGTCGGCGTTGTCGAGGTAGCGCAGCATCGCCGGGTGCCGCAGGGTCGCCTCCAGCAGGTCGCGGAAGCGGCCCAGCGCGTGCGGGCGGATCGCCGCGTCGACGTAGTCGCCGACCATCGCCCGCAGGTTCGCCTTGCCCTGGTGGACGTTGAAGCGGTTGAGCCAGAACCAGGTCATGCGCTCGCGCAGCTGGTCGGGGCTCGCCAGCGCCCGCAGGATCGTCGCCGCGGCGGCGTCCCGGGCCGTGGCCGACAGCGCCGCCTGGTAGGCC
>NZ_VRUX01001200.1:0-607 GCF_008039885.1 Methylobacterium sp. WL103 | reverse complement strand
CGTTGCGCCTGCGCCGCTGGCGCCGCGCGGACGACGCGCCCTTCGCGCGGCTGAACGCCGACCCGGAGGTGATGCGCCACTTCCCGAAGTTGAAGTCGGCCGGCGAGAGCCTGACCGAGGCCCGCGCCCTCGACCGGCGCTTCGAAGCCGACGGCTTCGGCCCCTGGGCCGTCGAGGAGCCGGGCGGGCCGTTCCTCGGCTTCGTCGGCGCGATGCGGTTGATGCGCGCGATGCCGTTCGCGGGCGGCGAGCGCCCGGGCAGCCTCATCGAGATCGGCTGGCGCCTCAGCCCCGAGGCCTGGGGCCGCGGCATCGCCACCCGCGCCGCGCGCCTGGCCCTCGCGGACCTGTTCGGCCGTTGCGGGCTCCCAGGCGTGGTGGCGTTCACAGCCCTCGGCAACACGCCGTCGCGGCGGGTAATGGAGCGGCTTGGGATGGTGCAGGCGGAGGATTTCGACCATCCCGCGGTTCCCGCCGACGGCCCCTTGCGCCGGCACGTCCTCTACCGCCTCGCCGCGGCGGATTTTGCCGGAGAGCCCGCATGACCGGCGAGAACGCGCGACCCGTCGCGGTGGTCGGCGGCGGCGCCTGGGGCACGGCGCTGGCG
>NZ_VRUX01000011.1:0-27621 GCF_008039885.1 Methylobacterium sp. WL103 | reverse complement strand
TCGGGCTAGAAAAGCATCTCGTCACCGCAAAACATCCAGATCGGCGCACGGTCATCCCCTCGGTCAGCCGGCCTTCAGGAAGACGACGCGACCGAAATACAACGCCGAGCCTCCACCGAGCGCTTACGGCGCTGGCCACCCCGAGGTTCTCGAAGGTGGGAAAGCCGAAGCGCCGACCGAGGGCAAGGGGCAGCCGAAGTCCGCAGCGTCGAACGCGCCAGCTGGTGCGACGAGCGATGCCGCCACGAGCTCGGCGACGGTCGGCAAGGCAGAAAAGGAGGCCGCGGCTGCGGCGGGCGCCGGCAAGGAGCAGCACGGCCGCGGGCATCGCAAAGCGGAGTAGACGGTTCGGCCCCGCCGCGATCTGCTCACGCGGCGGGGGAACCCAAGATCTCACCGGCTAGGCCGATACGCAGTACATGGCCCGCATGCAGGATGGCGGCGGTTGGTTAGAAGCCCGTCACCGATACAGGTGGCACGCTGTGCCGGAACGGGTCGCTGAACGGCGTCAGACCGTCTCGGCGGCCTTCTTCCGGCCGCGGGCCTTCGGAGCCGCCTCGGGCGCTTCTGCAGCCTTGGGCTTCTTGCCGCGGGTCTTGGGAGCCTGGGAGACCGTCTCGTCGGCTGCAGCGGCATTTGGAGCCGCCTTGCGCATTTGGCCGAGGCCGAGAGAGCGTGCCAGCTCGGAGCGCTTGGCAGAGTAGCTGGCTGCGGTCGACGGGTAATCCGACGACAAGCCATAGCGTGCCCGATAGCTTTCCATCGTCAGGCCATTCTTGGTCAGGTGGCGCTTCAGCGTCTTGTACGGCTTCCCATCAATGAAAGAGATCAAAGCGTCTGGCGCGATCGACTTCTTTATCTGCGCAGCAGTCGCTTTCTCGGGGGCGGCAGGCTCGGCGACCGCTTCCTTACCGAGGCCGGTCAGAGCCGCATGCACGCTGGCGATCAACGACGGCAGTTCGGCCACCTGCACGTGATTGGCCGAGACAAAAGCCGCGACAAGGTCGGCAGCGAGTTCCACGAAGTCGGTTGATTGAGCTTCGGCTTGTTCGTCCACGGTATTCTCCTACACCTGCAAAGTCCTACCGCTCTACGCCTCCCGCTAAATCGTCAAGTGATAGGCTGCGGAAAAATACTGGCATCGCGCTGTATCCTCATAAAATCGTAAGAACTCCATGAAGCGCACTTCGCCGATGCGGCTCTGCGAGTGCTCTTCTTCCTGTCAAATCTTCTGGGCTGCGCCACCGTTGCCACGGGCCTCATCCTCTGGACGGTGGCACGGGCGCACAAAGCTCGCTATGCGCGTCCTCTGGGCTTGCGCAGTGTAGAAGCGCTTAACGTCGGCACAATCGTCGGGCTACCAGCGGCGATCGCTTGTTATTTCCTAGCCAACCGACTCCTTCCGACCGATCTCGCGGGTCGGGCGGGTTGGGAAGTCAGGTTCTTCTTCGCGGGATGGATCACGATCGCGCTCGCAGCCCTGCTGCGGCCGCAGGCCCGCCGTTGGTACGAGGCCCTAACCTGCACGACCGCCCTCTACCTCGCAGTGCCAACGGTCGACATCCTGTCACGTGGGCGGGCTACGATCACAGGTGACGCGGTGTTCCTTGGGTTCGACGCCACGATGCTCCGGACGGCCGCAATTTTTGCTTTTTCGGCATATCGCACGGCCGGCCATCTGATCCATTCAAGGCCGCCGATCGCCCAGCGGGCACCATCAACGTCATGAATGTCGCGGCTCCGCGCTGCATAGCTAATCCCAGTTTAAACGTCTGCTTACGGGGATCGAGCCTGAAATCTTGAACGGCCGAGTTGGGTCGACATCCGCCGGTCCGCTCTACGGCTAGGATGGGTGGATTTTTGCCGGTCCGCTTTCGGGCGTAAGGGTGGAAGAAGCGGACACCTGGCTGTGCTTTCGACGAAGACCCGGGGGCTCTCACAATGCGTTCTCGGCGCAGGCTGACCAAAGAACCCGGTGACCAGGGACAAGCGTCCCGTAGGACGCCTGTTTGTTGCTCAGCCAATCGTTGACCTCAGTTCGCCCGAGCAACCTCGACAAGGTTGTCCGAGAACGACGGAGCGTGGCCCATGTCGGTGAAGGCGCCCGACGAGATGCTGTTGACCGTACCCTCGTTGAGCTGACGCCAGTAGCCCAGCGTCGCCACCACGATGCCGGCCTTCACGTCCTCGGTGATGCGCGCTACGCCCTTGAAGGCGCCGCGGTCATTGGCGACCTGCACGCGGTCACCATCCCGGATGCCGCGGGCGTCGGCGTCGTGTTGGCTGATCATCACGAACTGCTCGCCTTGACCCTTCTGCTTGTCTTCCATGTTCGCGTAGCAGGAGTTCAGGAAGTAGTGGCTCTTCGGCGAGACGATGTTGAGCGGGAAGCGCTTGGCGAGTTCCGGGTCGTTGGCGTGGGATTCCCGCGGGCCCAGGTAGTCGGGTAGCGGATCAAGCGCCTCGCCGGGCTGGAAGCCCTCGTACATCTGCCGGAACGGTGGCGCGACGAAGTTCGTGGCACCCTCGACCATGAACATGCACTTGCCGGTCGACGTCGGGAAGTTGCCCTCGCGGTGGGGCGCCCGGTCGTCCGGCGTGCCGACCTTCAGGCGGGCGAAGCCGTGCTCGCGCATGTACTGGAGGTCGATGCCCTCGCAGGCCGGGGCGTTCCAATCGACGTAGTGCTCCAGGCACTCCGTGTCGGTCCACTTGAAGTTCTCTTCCTCGAAGCCGAGCCGGGCGGCGAGCAGGCGGAAGATCTCGTTGTTCGGGATCGCCTCGCCGGGCGCGTCGGCGCACTTGGTGTTGTAGGTGAGATAAAGGTGGCCCCAGGACAGGATCATGTCCTCCATCTCCGCGCCCATCGTGGCCGGGAGCAGGATGTCGGCGTAGGACGCCGTGTCGGAGATGAAGTGCTCGGCCGAGACCATGAACAGGTCCTCGCGCATCAGCCCTTCCACGATCTTGTCGGTCTCGGGCGCCTGCGTGACGGGGTTCGAGTTCCAGCACATCATCGACAGGATCGGCGGGTCGAGCTTCAGCTCGCCGGTAAGCGCGCGCCCGATCTGGAGGTTCGAGACGACGCGGGTGCCCTCCGGGATCAGGTCGGGCCGGCACATCACGTCGAACTTGTAGGGGTGCTCCCAGACGCCGAACTGGGTGACGCCGCCGCCGACGTGGCGCCAGGCGCCGGTCAGCGCCGGGATGGACGACACTGCCCTGATGGTCTGGCCGCCGCCGTAGTGCCGCTCCAGCGCCACTCCCATGCGGATGCCCACCGGCTGCTCGGTCGCCATCTCGCGGGCGAGCGTGCGGATGTCGTCGGCGGAAACGCCGGTGATCGCGGCGGCCCATTCCGGCGTGCGGGTGCTCGCCCGCTCCTTCAGCTCCTCGAAGCCGACCGTGTGGTTGTCGACGTAGTCCTGATCGACGAGCCCCTGTTCGATGATCGAGTTGATCAGCGCCATGGCGAGCGCGCCGTCGGTGCCGGGCTTCGGCGCGATGTGCCAGTCGGCGGCCTTCGCCGTGCGCGAGGCGTAGGTGTCGATGACGACGACCTTGGCGCCCTTCTTCTGGGCGTCCTTGACGATGGCCCAGTGGTGCAGGTTGGTGCTGACCGAGTTGCACGCCCAGATCACGATGTACTTGGAGTGGATGTAGCTGTCAGGGTCGAGCCCGGCCGTCGGGCCGACCGTTAGCAGCCACGCGGTGCAGGAGCCCTCGCCGCAGAAGGTCCGCTCCATGACCGTGGCGCCCATGCGGTTGAAGAAGGCGTCGCCGCCGTTCAGCCCGTGCACGAGGCCCTGGTTGCCGAGGTAGCTGTAGGGCGCGATGGCCTGCGGGCCGTGACTGTCGATGATCGCCTTCCAGCGGGTGACGATGGTGTCCAGCGCCTCGTCCCAGGTGATGCGCTCGAACTGTTTGGAGCCCTTCGGCCCGACCCGCTTCATCGGGTAGAGCAGGCGGTCAGGGTGGTAGTGGCGCTTCTCGTAGTCCTTCAGCTTCACGCAGAGGCCGCCCCGGGTCATCGGGTGATCCGGGTTGCCGCGCACGCCGAGCAGCTCCCCGTCCTTGACCTCGAAGATCATCGAGCAGGTGTCGGGGCAATCGTGCGGACACCCGCCGAAGAAGGTCTCGGTCAGGCTCTCGGCCTGGGCGACGAGCAGGGAGTCCGGCTTGACGATCTCGTTCATGTTTCCTCCACGGCCGAGCGTCTCGCCTTATTTTTCTGGCGGGCCGGCCCGGTGCGTCATCAGAATGCACTCTAGTGCTAACAATTCCAAATTTTGGTCCGGTGGAAGGGCCAAAAGAATGCCTCGTCATGGTACCAACCGTTTTGTCGCGGGTTTCCGGGAGTTCCTGAAACCGAGCACGACGCCGCTTGGATGGGGTACGCCGCGTCGAAGGGCCGACGCCCAGCAGGAGGGAACGTGTGGAACTGACGCTCACACTGGACGCCCGGTCCGATAAACCTCTTCAGGCGCAGGTGTTCGACCAGGTTCGGGAGATCATCCTCGATGGGCAGATCAAGGCCGGCATGGCTCTGCCTCCGAGCCGCCTGCTGGCCGAGCGGCTTCGAGTGTCCCGCAACACCGTGATGCTGGCCTACGAACGCCTTGCCGCTGAGGGTTACGTCAGGGCCCGCGGCACGGCCGGATTGTTCGTCGAGCCGATCCCCCCTGACAGCCTTTTGTTGATACAACAGGGCAGTCGGTCGCTCACGAACGGCCCGGTGCTGGACGCGTCGAGCGAGCCGCTGCTTTGCTTCGCCGGCTCGCCGGGCGGTGGCGGCGACCGGCCCGAACTCGACTTCTGGGTCGGGCGGTCCGATCCGGCCGGGTTCCCGCTGGCCATCTGGCGCCGGATCGTGATGCGGCTCCTGGCGCGGGAGACGACATACCTAACCGATTACTGCGATCCGGCCGGCCTCCCGGAGTTGCGCACGGCGATCAGCACGCACCTACGTCGGGCCAGAGCGGTGGCGGTGACCGAGGATCAGGTCATCGTGACCACGGGCGGGCAGGATGCCCTCAACCTCGTGTTCAACCTGCTTAAGGGACATACCCGGCAGCTCTGCATCGAGAACCCCTGCTACCTCGGAGCCTCGCTGATCTTCAGGAACGCCGACATGGAGATCCATCCGGTGCCGGTCGACGGCGAGGGTCTGCGAACCGACCTCCTGCCGCCGGCCAAGGGCAGCCTGCTCTACGTCACGCCCTCGCACCAGTTCCCCACCGGGGCCACCATGCCGCTGGCGCGGCGCCTGGCCCTGCTGCGATGGGCGGAGGAGACCGACAGCTACATCGTCGAGGACGATTACGACAGCGACTTCCGGTACGACGGGCCGCCGCTGACGGCCCTGGCCGGTCTAGACGGAGGCCGGCGCGTCTTCTACGTCGGGACGTTCTCGAAGTCCGTTGGCGCCGGCCTGCGCATCGGTTTCGCCACGGTTCCGCGCATGTTCTGGGACGAGGCGCGGATGCTGAAGGCACGTATGAGCAACGGTCAGGCCTGGCTGGAACAGGCCGCGCTCGCCGCCTTCATCGATGAGGGGCACTTCGACCGGCACCTGCGCCGCCTGAGGCAGGTCTACAAGGCGCGCCGTGACTCTCTGATTGGAGCACTGCGCAGGACGTTCGACGGGGCCGTCGTACTCGGCGGCGAGAGTGGCTTGCATCTGGTCTGGCGCCTCCCGTCCGGTTATCCGCCCGCACGGCAGATTCAGCACCTCGCACGCGAGCAGGGCATCGGGGTCTATGCCCTTTCAAGCGGAGCCGCCTATTATTTTGACCCCGGGGCACGAGATGACATGTTGGTCTTTGGATACTCATCGCTCAACGAAACGCAGATCGAGACAGCGGTCGGCCAGTTGCAGCGGATATTGCTTGGGCAAGCAGACCGCGACGAAGGCACGGGTTAGGTCTGCTTCAAAGCACCCGACGAGATGGCTTTTTGGGCGCAGTTGGGTCGATTTTTGTCTGTCCGTTCTTGGGCGATGCTCCGATCGAAGTAGACCATACGGTACGACAGGACTCCGCATTCCAGCCCCCTTTCCGTTCGCAATTTGAGCTGGACCGTCGCGAAGGTGTGTTCGGCAAGGAAAGTCTGGCGCGTCGAGCTTCGAAAATGCCGCTCAGACGAGCTTGAGTATGTCGTCAAAGACGTCATCCCACCCAGCTTGGTCCAATTCGATGAGGTTGAGGCTGCGTAGGTAGAAGGCGCCCTCTGCAGCGAGAAAGGCCGTCCTCGCGCGGCTCTCGGACGCCGAGCCAGGGTCGAACATACCAATCCATTCCGCGTACCAAGTGCGGGCGCGGTGCAGGTACCCGGGCGATTGCAGCAGCGTCACGAGCATCCCGGCCATCTTGGTCTGGGTAGCTTCATCGATCCGCTTGGATGCCACGACGTAACCGCGCGCGCGCGCGACGTTGTCAGCATCCGGCGGGGTGCTCCGTGCGACCTCGGCGTCAAATCTTGCCAACCAGCGCTCCACCATAGCGGCGATCAGATCGTCCTTGGTGCCGAAGCAGTACTGTACCCCCCCCTTGGTGATGCCCGAGGCTTTCGCCACGGCGTCGAAGGTCAAGGCCGTGGCCCCGTCCCGGCTGACGATCTGCTCCGCGACATCCAATACCCGGTCGCGGTCGATGGTCCTTGCGCGACCCATTCAGCCATTCCCTTTTTCATTCCATACGTATGGATTTAAACGCGGCGGTGTGCGATGCCAACCAGGAAGTCGCGGAACCGCAAGACCAGTCCGAGCGCGATCCGACGCCATCCACGACCCGTTCCTACCTGAGGTATGCCACAATATGAGACGGCCTGATCATCGGCGTCCGGTCATCGTCCGGCTCGTCTTGCCTTTCCTCATGGCGATGACCCTAACCGGCTGCAAGCCGGAGGCGAGCAATCCGGCCGCACCTGCCGCCGAGATGTCGCCCATGGATGTCTCGACCGTCGTGGCGGCGGCGGCCACGGTGCCGCGCACCCTCGACCTGCCGGGGCGCTTAGCATCGACGCGGGTGGCCGAGGTGAGGGCCCAGGTCTCCGGGATTATCCAGGAGCGCGCCTTCGAGGAAGGCAGCCTTGTCAGGAAGGGGGATGTCCTCTTCCGCATCGACCCGGCCGTCTACAAGGCCGAGGTCGATGCCAGGACGGCAGGCGTGGCGCGCGCGGAGGCGACGCGGACCCAGGCGTTGCGCCAGTCGGAGCGCACCGAGACCCTTCTGGAGAAGCAGGCCGCCAGCACCGCCCAACACGACATCGCCATCGCAACCTTGCGCCAAGCCGAGGCGGACGTCGCGAGCGCGAAGGCCCAGCTTGCGCGCGCCAGGATCGACCTGGACTACGCCACCGTGCGTGCCCCCATCGGCGGCCGCATCGGGCGGGCCCTGGTAACCGAGGGGGCACTGGTGGGCCAGGCGGAAGCGACCAAGCTCGCGCTCATCCAACAGGTCGATCCCATCTACGCCGACTTCAACGCGGCCGCCTCGGACCCGAGCCTGCTCGTTGAACAGGCAGCCGGGAAGGAAGCGGCGGAGGTGCGGCTCGTTCTTCCCAACGGGTCCCTGCACCCCGATGCCGGCCGGCTCCTGTTCACCGACGTCAGCGTCGACCCGGGCACCGGTCAGGTCAGTCTGCGTGCCACCTTCCCGAACGCCCGTGTCGCCCTGTTGCCGGGCACCTATGTCCGCATCCAGGTTCGGCAGGGAACGATTCCCGGCGCGGTCGTCGTCCCCGCCCAGGCCATCCAGCGCAGCAGCGCCGGGGGGGCGCAGGCCTATGTCGTCGTGGACGGAAAGACCGCGCTGCGGCCGCTCCGCACCGGCGCCCTGACGGGTGCGGGATGGATCGTGGAGGAGGGGCTGAAGGCCGACGAGGTCGTCGTCGTCGAGGGCTTCCAGAAGATCCAGCCCGGGATGCCGGTGAACCCGGTCCCCTGGAAGGGTGCCTGGTCAACCGAGGCATCCCGCAAGTCCTGATCCCCGTCCCAACAGCCGCGGTGCCGTCCCGGTATTCCGCTCGCGCAGGCGCATTCCCATGACCCGCTTCTTCATCGAACGCCCGATCTTCGCCTGGGCGATCTCCATCTTCATCATGCTGGTGGGCGCGATCTCCATCGCCTTCCTGCCCGTCTCGCAGTACCCGGACGTGGCCCCCGTTACGATCCAGGTGACCGCCGTCTACCCGGGTGCCCCGCCCGAGCGTCTCTACGACGGCGTGACCCGCATCATTGAGGAGGAGCTCAACGGCATCCCGGGGCTGATGTATTTTGAGTCTACCAGCGACACCTCGGGCCAGGCGCAGATCATGGCTTCCTTCGCGCCGGGCTCCGATCCCTCGAAGTCCACGGTCGCGGTCCAGAACCGGATCAAGCGGATCGAGGCGCGCCTGCCGCGGGCCGTGACGCAGCAGGGCGTCATCGTCGAGGAGGCCAGCACTAGCTTCCTCCAGTTCGTCGTCGTGAGCTCGCGCGACGGTTCCCTGAGCGAGAGTGATCTCGGCGACCTCGCCGCCCGGCGCATCCTGGGCGAATTGCGTCGCGTGCCGGGCGTCGGCCGCGCCATCCTGTTCTCGTCCGAGAAGGCGCTGCGCATCTGGATCGACCCGATGAAGCTCGTCGGCTTCAACATGACGCCCGGCGATGTGACGACGGCGGTGGGCGCACAGAACGCCCAGGTGGCCTCCGGTCTCGTCGGCGCCCAGCCTGCCAAACAAGGTCAGCGCATCGCCGCCAGCGTGCTGGTGAAGGGGCAGCTGACGACGGTCGCCGAGTTCGAGGAGATCGTCCTGCGCGCCAACCCGGATGGCTCGCTGGTGCGCCTGCGCGACGTGGCCGAGGTCGAGCTCGCGGGCCAGTCCTACACGATGCAGACCCGCCTCGACGGTCGCCCGGCCGCCGGCATCGGCATCCAGCTCGCACCCGGCGGCAACGCGCTCGCCGCCGCGACCGGGGTAAAAGACAAGATCGCCCAGCTCCAGCGCACGCTGCCCGCGAATGTCAGCGTCACGGTACCCTACGACACCACGCCCTTCGTCGAAGTGTCGATCAGGAAGGTGCTGATGACCCTTGCTGAAGCGATGGCGCTCGTCTTCGCGGTGATGTTCCTGTTCCTGCAGAACGTGCGCTACACCGTCATCCCGACCATCGTGGTTCCGGTGGCACTCTTGGGCACCTGCGGCGCGCTGCTGGCGGCCGGCTTCTCCATCAACGTCCTGACGATGTTCGGCATGGTCCTGGCCATCGGCATCCTGGTCGACGACGCCATCGTGGTTCTCGAGAATGTCGAGCGCATCATGAGCGAGGAAGGCCTCTCCCCGAGGGAGGCCACCCGCAAGGCCATGGGGCAGATCACCGGCGCGATCATCGGCATCACCTCCGTGCTGATTGCCGTGTTCGTGCCGCTCGCCTTCTTTCCCGGCTCGGTCGGGGTGATCTATCGGCAGTTCGCGGTCAGCATGGCAACCTCCATTGCCTTCTCGGCTTTCCTGGCCCTGTCGCTCACGCCCGCCCTCTGCGCGACCCTGTTGAAGCCCGTCGAGGCCGGCCATGGCCATGCTAATAAGGGTGGGTTCTTCGGCTGGTTCAATCGCCGCTTCCACTCCGGCACGCTGGCCTACCGGGCGGGCGTCGCCGGGATGCTGCGGCGGCCGGTGCGCTCGCTCCTCGTCTACGCCGCACTCGTCGCGGCGCTCGGCTGGGGATACGTGCGCATGCCGTCGAGCTTCCTACCCATCGAGGACCAAGGCTACGTCATCGTCGACGCGCAGACCCCGCCGGAATCGGCCACCGGCCGCACACTCGACGTGGCTGAGCGCATCGAGGAACACTTCGAAGCCGAACCGGCCGTAGCGGCGCGCGTCACGCTGCTGGGTTTTGGCTTTTCGGGCCAGGGCCAGAACGCGGCCATCACCTTTGTCACGTTGAAGGACTGGAAGGAGCGTGGACCGAAGGACGGGGCCGGGGCGATCAGCGCCCGCGCCAACGCGGTGCTCGGCGGCCTGCCCGACGCCATCGCCATGGCGCTGTCACCGCCGGCTATCGAGGCACTCGGCAATTCGAGCGGCTTCGCCTTCCGCCTGCAGGACAAGGCGCAGCAGGGCTATGCCGCGCTAGCGGCTGCACGCGACCAGCTGCTGAAGGCGGCGAGCCAGAGCCCGGTCCTTGCGGGCGTCTACGTCGAGGGCCTACCCACGGCGCCGCAGATCGAGCTCTCCCTCGACCGGCAGAAGGCGAGCGCGCTTGGCGTCACCTTCGCCGACATCAACGACGCGCTCTCGACGAGCCTCGGCTCGGCCTACGTCAACGACTTCCCGAATCAGGCCCGCATGCAGCGGGTGATAGTGCAGGCGGAAGCCGGGCGCCGGATGAAGGCCGAGGATCTGCTCGACCTGCATGTCCGCAATGCGAAGGGCCAGATGGTGCCGCTGCAATCCTTTGCCAGCATCGCGTGGACCATGGGTCCCGCACAGGTGGTCGGGTTCAACGGCTATCCGAGTATCAAGATCTCGGGCAGCGCCGCCCCCGGCTTCGCCAGCGGCGACGCCATGGCCGAGATGGAGCGCCTTGCCGGGCAACTGCCCGCGGGCTTCGACTATGCCTGGACCGGGCAATCCCTGCAGGAGAAGCTCTCTGGCTCTCAGGCCGTGTACCTGCTCGCCCTGGCGTTATTCTGTGTCTTCCTCTGCCTCGCCGCGCTCTACGAGAGCTGGTCGATCCCGCTCGCCGTCTTGCTTGTGGTGCCGACCGGCGTGGTCGGTGCGGTCTTCGCAATGCTGCTTCGTGACATGCCGAACGACGTCTACTTCAAGGTCGGCTTGATCACGGTGATCGGCCTGACGGCGAAGAACGCGATTCTGATCATCGAGGTGGCCAAGGAACTCGTGGCACAGGGGCGGCCCGTGCGCGAGGCGGCCCTCGAAGCCTGTGAGCTGCGTTTCCGGCCCATCGTCATGACGTCGTTCGCTTTCATCCTCGGCGTGGTACCGCTGGCCGTCGCCACGGGCGCGAGCATGAACAGCCAGCGGGCCATCGGCACCGGCGTGCTTGGCGGCATGATCACGGCGACGGTGCTGGCCGTGTTCGTCACCCCGCTGTTCTACGTGCTGATTGCCTCTGCCTTCCGCGGCAGGCCAAGAGCCACGTCTCCGCGTGCGGCCGATGAAACGATGAGCTTGCCCTCGAACATCGATATGACGCGCGGTGTTCGATAATGAGTGACGGATTGCCGGAGGTTTGCCTCCGGCAATCATCGAACCCTACTTTCGCGCTCCCCAAGCAGCTCGGCTACAAACCAGAACGCACAGCACAACGACCGACCGCTTTCCGACTAGTCCCGACGAAGGAGTAGAGACCGGGTTGGGTCGGGACCCGCCCGTCCGTTCGACGACCGGGTCGGGTGGTTTAGAGAAGGGCCGCTTTTGGGAATTTGAACTGCGGAAGCAGACGCTCGACATTCGACCGATGTCGGCGATACAGCAACCCATGCGTGTTCATGCACGATCAGCATTCCGATGGGCGCTGGAGTGCGCCGAATTTCGACATCCTGATACGGACGGATGAGCATCGGCGTGTGGCTAAAATATCTCTTTCTACAAATCTGCGTCGAGATTCTATGTGTTTCGACTGATTTAGAATAAATATCGATTATCTGAAATCGTGTTGTATTTTAACAATTTAGATAAACTTCGAAAATTATAAGGGTCCGATTATATCTTAAATTTAGACTAGTTCTAAATCACTGTAGTTGCAGATGGAAATGCTCTTGCCTTAGCCAAATGTTTAAGCTGCTGACGCGGCAAATCGGAACGGGGCGGCGGTCGTGGTTAGATTTGAAGCTGATATCAACGCATTCCGATGCATTCGTCGGTCCCTGCTGGTCGGCGTCGCGTCGGCTGCTCTGATCGCCGGCATCGGTGCTGCCCAGGCCCAGGCGTCGAAGCCACCAGGTACCTCGAATACGCCCAGCGCTGGCAGCGGCAATACCAACGTCACCCTGGACGAACTTACTGTCGAGAGCCAAAACCCGACGTTCGGGACCGCCGGCTTCGTGGCAACGCGTTCAACGGCCGGCATGAAGGGCAACGACTCGATCCTCGAGACGCCGGCTACGGTCAGCGTCATTACTCGCGAGGAACTCGACGTCCGCGGCGTGCAGGACATCAACACCGCGGTGGCCTACACACCGAACGTCCAGGCGGTAGATTATCCCGGCGGCCAGGGCGGCCCGACCTTCACACTACGCGGCTTCAACGCCAACAACTTCGACAGCGTCTACCAGGACGGCCTGCGCTACGGCTTCAACTCGTTCGACCAGAATATCGAGCCTTACGCCTACGAGCGCATCGACGTGATCAAGGGCCCGATCTCGGTGCTCTACGGCGCCGGCCAGCCCGGCGGCATCATCAACCTTGTCTCAAAGCGGCCGAGCTTCACCCCGTTCAACGAGGTCTTCCTCCAGGGCGGCAACCGTAATCGCATCCAGGCCGGCTTCGACCTCACTGGCCCGGTCGAGGGCGCACCGCAATTCGCCTACCGCATCACCGGCCTCGTGCGAAATTCCGACAGCCAGGTGAAGTACACGCCCGACGACCGCACCTTCATCGCGCCGTCGGTGACGTGGCGGCCCGACTCCGACACCTCGCTCACCGTGCTCGCCAAGTATGCCGAGTATCGCGGTGGCGGCTCCGAGCAGAGCCTGCCGATCGTCGGCTCGATCATCCCGAGCACCAAGGGATTTTATCAGCGCGACATCTTCGTCGGGCAGCCAAATTTCAACACCGGCCTCCTCGAGAACAAGGAGATCGGCTACATCCTCGACCACACCTTCGCGCCGGGCTGGCTGCTGCACTCGGCCTTCCGAGCCTACGAGACCACATCGAAGTATGATGCGGTCGGCGCGTCGCCTGCCGCTACCCCAACGAGCTTCCTCGCCGTCTCGGTGTTTCCCTATCTCCGCGACCAGTCGAGCCAGGGACTGCTTGCCGACAACCACGTCGAGGGCCAGTTCGCGACGCTGGACGTGCAGCACAACGTCGTCTTCGGCGTCGACTTCCAGAACTATTATCGCCGCGACTCGCGGACCTACCCGAACGGCTATCCGCTGGCTGCGGCCAACCGATCGATCAACCTCTACGATCCGGTCTACAACCTCGCCATCGCCTTCCCGCAACGGACGAATTTTTCCGCACGCGCCGCGCAGCAGCAGACCGGTCTCTACTTTCAGGACCAGATGAAGTGGAACGGCTTTATCCTGACGGGCAGCGTGCGTAACGACTGGGTCGACCAGCGGATCACTAGCACCTTCAACTTCCCCAACCTGCCGGTGGCCACGCTTAACCGGACGACGGTAGATCAGCAGAGCTTCTCCGCGCTGAGCTACCGCGCTGCACTCGGCTACGAGTTGCCCTACGGCATCGTGCCCTACGCCTCGTATTCGACCTCGTTCAACCCGCAGATCGCGGGGCAGCGGGCGGACGGCTCGGCGCTGAGCCCGCGCGACGCGACCCAGGTGGAAGGCGGCGTGAAGTGGCAACCTCCAGGCAGCAACGCGCTATACACCGCCTCGTATTTCGAGATCACCCAGACCAACATCCCGCTGGCCGACGTCGCAAATCCCGGCTTCTTCGTCGAGACCGGCGAAGCGCAGTCGAAGGGCTTCGAACTGGAGGGCAAAGCGAACCTGTTCGAGGGCTTCAACCTCATCTTCGGCTTCGCCCATCTCGAGACGCGAGTGACGAAGAACGCCGCTAACCCTGCGCTGGTCGGCAACCGGCTGCCCAACGCGCCGAACAACACGGTCTCGCTATTTGCGGATTACGCGTTCCCGTTGGGCTCGCCATTCGGCGGCTTCCGGGCCGGCGCTGGCGTGCGCTACGTCGGCCAGCGGACGGATGCCAACAACGTCGACAACATCCCGTCCTACGCGTTGGTCGACGCCTCGATCAGCTACGACCTCGCCCGACTCGACCCGGCCTGGAAGGGCGCCGTGCTCTCGGTGAACGCCACCAACCTGTTCGATCAGCGCTACTTCAATGCGGGCTTCTACACGGGCTACGTCTTCGAAGGCTTCCGCCGGAGCGTTTTCGGCACTCTGACGTATCGCTGGTAGGCGAGATCACTGTAGCCCTTCCACCAGGGATCGCGCCGATGACGACCGAAACCCTGACAGCGCGCGGACGCGTTCATGCTTCCCGCTTTGCTGTCTCGCGGACCTTTCGCGTCGGCCTGTGGTTGCATCGCTGGTGCGGGCTCGTCGCAACGCCGTTCTTTCTTGTTCTATGCCTCACCGGCACCATCCTCATCTTCCACGAGGAGATCGACGAGTGGACCGGTGTCGACCTGCCGGTCGAGGCATCGGAAAGGCCGGTCAGACCCCTCGCCGATCTCGTCGCGGCCGCCCACTCCGCCGAACCCGGCAAGCGCGTGATCGCGATCAATCTCGATGGCGACCACCCTGAGCGCGTGACCGTGAACCTCGGCTCGCCCGGTGCTCGCACGTTCGCGGGCGCAATCCCGGTCACCCTGGATGCACGGTACGGCACGCGCCTGTCGCGGCCGGACCCACGCTCCACCGTGACCGGATTCATGCTCACCCTGCATGCGAACTGGTTTCTCGGCCTTCCGGGACAGCTCGCCGGCGGGATCGTCGCCTTATTGGTGGTCGTCTGCCTCCTGTCGGGCGTCGTGATCTACGGCCCCTACGTCAGAGGTCTGGCCTTCGGCGCGATCCGACGAATGCGCGGGGAGCCTCTGCGTCAGCGCGATTTGCACACGCTGATTGGCGTCGCCACCCTCGGCTGGACGCTTCTCGTCTCGGTAACGGGTATCGCCCTGGCTCTCGGCGGCCTTGCCCTCATGACGTGGCAGACGACGGAATTGCGCAGGCTCGCGACCACCTACGAGTCAGCCGTGCCGGGCAGCACGTCGACGTCGGCCTCTATAGATACCGTCAGGGCATCGGCCGAGGCGGCACGCGCGGGGTGGCGGGCCACGCTGCTGATATATCCGGGCACAGCATTCTCGACAGATACGCATTTCACCGTGCTTCTCGCCGGCCCTACGGGGTTGCAGAAGCGCCTGTTCGAGATCGCGCTGGTCGATGCCCGTGATGCGCACGTATCCGAAGTTGCCACGCTGCCCTGGTACCTCACAGCCGTTCGGATCTCACAGCCCCTGCACTTCGGTGATTACGGGTCCTGGCCACTCAAACTCCTATGGTGCCTTCTCGCTTGGTCCACCCTGTTCATCACCGGAAACGGGGCATGGCTCTGGTGGACCCGAAAGCGGCCAAGACGCGTCCGCGCGACGCCCAAGAGTGTCGTATGATGCCGCCCTTCAAGATGTGGCAGCGGCACCCGATCCTGTTCGCGACAGGTTTGTGGGTGCTGACCACGTTCGGGCTGGTCCTGATGCTCGGGGACGAGGGCATCTGGAAAGGCGTCGGCTTCCTCTGCACGACGGCGCCTTTCGTGCAGGCAGTTGTCGGTTACATTAACGGCCGTAAGACATACCGATAACTCCTGGCCAAACATTTTGCACGGCGATTTTCAAACATGACGTAAATCATCTACTAGGTCGAATTTTAGTGGAAAATCTTACGTTTGCTGTATAAATAGATTAATATTCTTTCCGGTAGTCCGCTCTGGGGCAACGGGCCGAGCTACGTCGCCAGCGACCTGGCTGACTGGCTCGGCATTCGGGGCATGACCCACATCCGCGGCGCGCCATGCCATCCTCAAACGCAGGGTAAGATCGAGCGTTGGCATCAGACGCTCAAAAACCGCATCCTGCTCGAACACGCCTACTTGCCCGGCGAGCTGGAGGCGCAGGTTGCCGACTTCGTCGAACACTACAACCATGCCCGAGCCCATGAGAGCCTGAGCAACCTCACGCCCGCTGACGTCTACTTCGGACGCGGCGAAGGGATCCTGGCCGAGCGGGAACGCATCAAGCGCCAGACCCTGATGGATCGCCGCTTGCGCCACCACGCGCAGGCCGCCTAACCTCCTACCCCAGATGGACCAGAGCCTCTGTCCCTGAACACCGCTGAATGTCCCAAATCATCTGACGACGGACAGGCAGGTCTCCTGGCTCGCGGGTCACCGCCCTCTCATCGTCTTCCCAGGCCCGAGGCCCCAGTGACGTGTTGATGATGGGCTCGCCGCTTACAGTTGCGGGGGCAGCCACGGCCTCGGGCGAGAGCCCTCACCGCGTTCCCTTTTGATCCCCAGTGGGAACCGTCGCTGTCACCATCGGCTGCTCTGACAAGCCTCGTCAACGCCATGAACAAGATCGGCGGCCTTGTGTGGCCTCGCTGTAACCGATGGGATCCGTGGCCTTGCTGTCATCGAATGGCCACTTCCGGGAATTGAGCCAACTGCCGCCACTTACCCTTCGAAGCTTTTCTGACAGTCGATTTTCGGTCTAAGGTTCTCTATCTTACCAACGATAGATAAGACTGCCAATAACGGTCGCTGGCTGGTTGAAGTTGCAGAAGCCGAACGAGCAGGTCGTGTAGCTCCGGTTGAAGATGTTGTAGCCGTTGATCTGCGCGCGGAAGCCCTTGTACTTCGGATCGAGCGCAGCGAAGTCGTAGGCAACGAGGGCGTCGTAGAGCGTCACGGCGGTATTGCGTACGGTGTTCTGATCATCCGCGTAACTGGATCCGATGTAGCGAATGCCGCCTCCGATCTGCAGCCCGCGCAGGGCTGAAGATAGCGGGAAGGCATAAGTCAGGAACGACGCGTAGGTATCGCTGGGGATGCCGGAGACGCGGTTCCCGTTGAGGGAGTCGCCGGTAAACGTGGTTGATTTCACGAACCGGATGTCGACGTGCGTGTAGGCGATGGTCAGGTTCGTACCGGGCGCGAGATTAGCGGTCGCCTCGGCCTCGAAGCCCTTCGAGCGCACGGCGCCCCCAGCGGTCTGGAACGCGATGTTGCTCGCGTCGGGGATCAGGATGCTCGACTGGTTGATGTCGAACCCGGCGAACGCCGTCTGGATGTTGGTGCCGGGGATCAGGTACTTTACGCCCGCCTCGATCTGGTCGCCGGTGGCCGGCTTAAACGCCTGGCCGTTTCGATCGAGACCAACCTGCGGCGTGAAAGTGGTGGCGTAGCTGGCATACGGCACCAAGCCCGGCGCCAGAACGTAACCGAGGCCGACCCGGCCGGTAAAGGCGCTGTTGTCCTGGCGCGAGACCGCGCTGTCGGGCGTGGCGTAGTTGTCCTGGAAGACCCAGTCGTGGCGCCCGTTCACGGTCAGGATGAAGTCGCCGAACTTGGCTTGGTCCTGCAGGTAGACGCCGACCTGATCCTGGGTCTGGCGTGAGGCGGACCCGAGGGGCGGCGTCGCGATGAACTGCTGGCCGTAGTTGCGCGTGACGAGGTTGAGATCCGGGGCCAGGCCGAAGCCGAGGCGCTCGCTCAGGCTGTACCGGGCATAGTCAACGCCCCCGACCACGGTGTGGGCGACCGGGCCGGTGGCGAAACGCGCCTCCAACTGGTTGTCCAGCGTCTGCTGCACCAAGCCTTCGCGGATGTAGCCGGTGTCGCGCGTGCCGATCGTTCGTGCGTCGTTGATGTTGTTGATGTCGACGTACTTCCCGCTCAGGAACAGTCCGTAGTGGCGAAAATTCTGGCGGAAGACGAGGTCGGGCGTGAAGAAGTGCTCGAAGGCGTAACCGACACGGTACTGAGTCTGGTCGAGGCCGATGAAGCGCGGGTCACCCTGGTAGAACTTGGATACCCGAAAACCAGGGTCATTGTAGAAGAACGTCGCCGCAGGCGTGTTGGTGACTTGGAACTCACTAAGGAACGTGAACGTGGTGTCGGCCGACGGCTTCCAGGTGAAGGCGGGCGCGATATTGAGCTGGTCGTCGTTCGTACCGAGGCCGATGAAGGTCCCTGCTTCGCGGCGCACGCCGGTGAGGCGGTAGGCCATCGTGCCGCCCGAACCCTCGATTGGACCGCCGACGTCGAAGTTGCCCTGGACGCGGCCGAAGCTGCCGGCCTGGAACTGCACCTCGCCGAACGGCACGAAGACGGGCCGCTTGCTCGTGATATCGAGGATGCCGCCGGGCGAGCCGAGGCCATAGAGGCCGGAGGCAGGGCCCCGCAGGATGGTGAGCGCCTCCGCGCCGTAAGGCTCGCTCTTCGGGTAGGCGAAGCCGCTGCCGATCACGCGCAGGCCGTCGCGGTAGATGCCCTGGTTGGTGAGCACGTCGAAGCCGCGGATGAAAACCTGGTCGAACCGTGGATCGAAGCCTGATCGAGAAGATATGGCGCCCGGGACGTAGTTGACCGCGTCGGTGAAGCTCTGAACGTTGCGGTCGTTGAGCTGCTCTCGGGTTACCACCGAGACCGACTGCGGGGCCTCGATCAGCGGGGTGTTGGTCTTGGTGGCGGCTGTGGAGACACGGGCCGTGTAGCCGGTGATCCCAGAAGGGCCGCCACCGCCGCCACTGGTGGCGGCCGTGCCAGCGTCACCAGCGCTGACGTTGAGGCCGCCGGAGCCTGCCGGGCCCGGGGCGGAAGCGCTCGGCCCCACTGCATCGACCGAGATCTCGTTGAGTTGAACCGTGCCATCTTGTGCCACCACGGGACCGACAAGGACGGTGGTGGTGAGAAGGACGGGAAGGAGCGAGAAGCGGTGGGACATGGATCACGCTGGCGCGCGCTCGGACTAGCGCAATACCAGTGTCATCGGCGGTCACGGATCTTAGAGCAAGCCGGAAATGTGTTATAGATCACACACTTACAACGGTTCAAATCTGAAGAAATTCTAAGCTATGGTTTATTGAGCGCTCCATTTGCCATAGCAAAACGCATTTGTGCTCGGGCGATCAGCATTGCCTGGTCGTCGGACCGGGCCTGTCTGCCGAAACGGCCGGCAGCGGCCACGAGAGGGCATGGCTGCCGTTTCGTTGCTCCCGCTGGTGCCGGCAACGAAAAAGGCCAGCCTCGCGGCTGGCCCTGATCGTTAGGTGAAGAAGCCCGACCTTACTCGGCCGCGGTCATCTCGGCTGTGAAATGGCCGCACCAGTCGTTGGCGCCAACCACCGGCCACAGGCCTTTGGACTCCGGCGCTGGCTGGCTGACCGGCGGGTTGAACCGGCACAGGCCGGCATCCGCAGCCGCCGGGGCGTTGTTGCCCTTGTGCTCATCGAAGAACTTGCAGCTGTCGCAGTGGGCGTTCGCCATGGTCGTCATCCTCACGGAGCCGGCAGCCAACGGCCGCCCTCAGTTGCGAATTAGAACAGATATAATCTGGGGGTCAACTGGCCGAGCTGGGCATGGTTCCCGGAAGCCTGTTGCAGACTGTGTGCGGCTTTTAAATAGGTTGAAAGCAACCTGAACGATGCGTCTGAATTCCGACCGTTTTCACGGCGATCGATTAAACCGCGGTTCCGCCTACGAAAAATGGCTGCAGCTCTGTCGGTAAACCGTGTCGGCTATTTAAACGTCGGGCAAACGTGCGCCTCTGACGGTTTAGCGGCGATGCTTGCGTGTCCGGTTTGGCACATCGCGCTACCGAAACCAGTTGTACGACTTTCGGCCAACTCCAGCCATACGGAGCTGGCCCGCTCAATGTCCGCTTCCGGGCATCGCCTTAGGGACCCGGAATGACTGGGTTGGGTCGGGATCTGCCGGTCCGCTCTACGACCGAGTTGGGTGGCAAGCAGTCTGTCCGCTTTGGACTCAAAGAATGGCAAAGCGGACTTTCGTTTCAGAGCCACGCGGCTGGATGATTGAGTTGCACTCCGAAAAATATACGATACAATTATGTAATTACTTAAATATATATGAGTAATTTTTATACTTGGATTATATTTTTGCACTATTTTTTCTGAATTGCGTCCAATAATTGACCTTCGATAAGAAATGCTGATCCATAGTGAAAGTCTGGATCGAAGGACCGCCGCGAATTCATAGAGAGTGACGCGCTCTGTATTGCCACGAGACGTCCAGCCTCGTCGAACAGGCCTGATCCCGAACCGCCATAGCCGTCGTTGCAATCGTGGCGAGCGCGACGAATCCCGTCCTCGCTCGGCGGATCGATCTGGCGAATGCGGCAGGACTCCAGGCTCGAGGGTCCCCGGTAGTTCTCGTGGCCGCCCGGCGAGACCATCGTGACGGGTAGATCGACGACGCCCTCCCTTAGGTTGGGGGCTGTGGGCACCGTCTGCGGCGTGGCGCCGACTACCGGCTCGGCGAGGCGCAGGATCGCCCAGTCGTCCGTGATGTGCAGCGCGATGGCACCAGGAGCTGTCCCGAGGTGCAAGCTCTCGACTACGAAATCGTAGTTGCGTCCGCCGATGTGGAAGTAGCAGTCCGCGATCGCGCGGGTGACTTCCATTCGCCGATTCCGGAAATTGTGCGCGTTGAGCACCACCACGGAGGGGTCGCCGATCAGCCACGCGGCGGCGGCCTTCTGAGGCACGCCATCGGGGCGGTGGCAATAGAGGACGCCCGCCCCGGGGAAGCGCGCCACGTCGGCGCCGGTCATGTCGCGCCGGCCGTCCTGCGGATAGAGCGCGGCGAGCCGTGACCCGGCGCCTGCTGATTCCGCCCGGATCTCCGGGGCCAAGTCGGCTCCTGCCAGCCACAGCCCCCCTAGGAGCGCGGCGACGCGCCTGAACCGCCACCGCCGGCCATCCACCTCCATCGGCCTAACCTCCCGCTCCGCCCGGTTCGAGCCAGGGGATTTGCCTTTCCTGCGACGCCGCTGGGCATTCGGTCAAGCGCTGAGAAGTCGCGGAACCATCATCCCAGAGTATTGCCGAATCATCCCGACAAAAAATGTTTGATTGCGCAAAGACATTCATTCTTCGAAATGCTTATAGATGGAGGGCGAAGGAACAGTAATAAGTTCTTCATAAGACGACTAAATCTTATCGTCTTCTTATGATATGCCGGAGTCCGGCATAACTGTTCCGGAACCTTGCAACAAATAGCCACGCATGACCGCAAGGTCGAAAGACGAGGCGGCTAGGCCAGGAGACGCACGAATGAGCAAACTACTCGGTTCGGTTTCAATGCTGGCGATCGTCGCCCTCGGGCCGGTCGCCTTCGCGAGCATGGCAGCAGCCAATGACAAGCTCGTCGACCTCGCAAACAAAGACGAAAACTGGGTAATGCCCGGCAAGAACTACGACTCGGACAATTACAGCAAGCTCAAGCAGGTCAACCGCGACAACGTCAAGCAGCTGAAGCCGGCCTGGAGCTTCTCCACCGGCTTGCTCAACGGCCACGAGGGCGCGCCGGTCGTCGTCGACGGCAAAATGTACGTCCATACCTCTTTCCCGAACAACACCTTCGCGCTGGGCCTCGACGATCCAGGCCACATCCTGTGGCAGGACAAGCCGAAGCAGAACCCGGCCGCCCGCGCGGTCGCCTGCTGCGATCTCGTGAATCGTGGCCTCGCCTACTGGCCCGGCGACGGCAAGACCCCCGCGCTGATCCTCAAGACCCTGCTCGACGGCAATGTCGCCGCGCTCAACGCCGAGACCGGCGAGACTGTGTGGAAGGTCGAGAACTCCGACATCAAGGTCGGCTCGACGCTGACGATCGCGCCCTACGTCGTAAAGGATAAGGTGATCATCGGGTCATCCGGCGCCGAACTCGGCGTGCGCGGCTACCTCACCGCCTACGATGTGAAGACCGGCGCCCAGGTCTGGCGCGCCTACGCTACCGGTCCCGACCAGGATCTGCTGCTGGCCAACGACTTCAACATCAAGAATGCCCATTATGGCCAGAAGGGCCTCGGCACCGCGACCTGGGAGGGCGACGCCTGGAAGATCGGCGGCGGCACTAACTGGGGTTGGTACGCCTACGACCCGGGGACCAACCTGATCTACTTCGGCACCGGCAACCCGGCGCCGTGGAACGAGACCATGCGCCCCGGCGACAACAAGTGGACGATGACCATTTTCGGCCGCGACGCCGATACGGGTGAGGCCAAATTCGGCTATCAGAAGACCCCGCACGACGAGTGGGACTATGCCGGCGTCAACGTGATGATGCTGTCCAACCAAAAGGACAAGGACGGTAAGGACCGTAAGCTCCTGACCCATCCCGACCGCAACGGCATCGTCTACACGCTCGATCGGACCGACGGCTCGCTGGTCTCGGCCAACAAGATCGACGATACCGTCAATGTGTTCAAGTCGGTGGATCTCAAGACCGGCCAGCCGGTGCGCGATCCGGAATACGGCACTCGGATGGATCATCTCGCCAAGGACGTCTGCCCCTCGGCGATGGGCTACCACAATCAGGGCCACGACTCCTACGATCCGGAGCGCAAGGCCTTCTTCATGGGCATCAACCACATCTGCATGGATTGGGAGCCCTTCATGCTGCCCTATCGCGCGGGTCAGTTCTTTGTCGGTGCTACGCTGAACATGTACCCCGGCCCGAAGGGCGATCGGCAGAACTACGAGGGTCTTGGCCAGATTAAGAGCTACAACGCCATTACCGGCGCGTTCCAGTGGGAGAAGATGGAGCGCTTCGCGGTTTGGGGTGGTACGATGGCCACGGCCGGAGATCTTGTGTTTTACGGAACGCTCGACGGCTACATCAAGGCGCGCAACTCCGATAACGGCGACCTCCTCTGGAAGTTCAAGCTGCCGTCGGGTGCGATCGGCTACCCGATCACGTATTCGCACAAGGGTGATCAGTACGTCGCCATCTATTACGGCGTCGGCGGCTGGCCGGGCGTGGGTCTGGTGTTCGACCTGCAGGATCCGACTGCCGGCCTCGGCGCGGTGGGCGCCTTCAAGAAACTCGCCAACTACACCCAGATGGGCGGCGGCGTGATGGTGTTCTCGCTGAACGGCAAGGGCCCCTACGACGATCCGAACGTCGGCGAGTACCAGCAGGCCGCCAAGCAATAAGACCGACCGACATCCCCGCCGGCCACCCGCCGGCGGGGACCTTCGAACGAAGTTCGACGACGCGGATGACGGGCACGCCATGCACCGTCCGCACGATCCCAAGAAACGCAGCCGACCACGGGGACGAACGCCCATGCCGCGCAACAGCGGACGACTTTTCGCGATCCATTCCGCCGCCTTCCTGGCGTTGGCCACCCTCTCGCCGGTACCGGTCTCGGCCCAGGAATCCGAGGCGCAGGCGATCCAGTCGGAGCCTGGCAAGGCACCGGCCGCCTTGCCGGCCGACCCCTCGATCCTGCGGGTCTGCGCCTCCGAGAGCCAGCCGCCGCTCTCGATGAAGGACGGCTCGGGTCTCGAGAACAGGATCGCCGCCGCCGTCGCCGAGGGCATGGGGCGCAAAGCCCAGTTCGTGTGGTTTGCGAAGCCCGCGATCTATCTGGTCCGCGACGGGCTGGACAAGAAGCTCTGCGACGTCGTCGTCGGCCTCGATACCGGCGATCCGCGGGTGCTCGGCACCAAGCCTTATTACCGCTCGGGCTACGTCTTCGTGACGCGCTCCGACAAGGACCTCAACGTGAAGTCCTGGGCCGATCCGCGCCTGAAATCCGTCGATCACATGGTGGTCGCGTTCGGCACGCCCGGCGAGGCTATGCTCAAGGATATCGGCCGCTACGAGGAAGACATGGCCTACCTCTACTCGCTGGTGAACTTCCGCGCGCCGCGCAACCAGTACACCCAAATCGATCCGGGCCGGATGGTCAGCGAGGTCGTGAGCGGCAAGGCCGACGTGGCGGTCGCCTTCGCCCCCGAGGTTGCACGCTACGTGAAGGCCTCGTCCACGCCGCTCCGCATGACGCCGGTGCCCGACGACACCGTGCGCAGCGACGGGCAGAGGATGCCGCAGAGCTTCGACCAGTCGATGGGCGTGCGCCGTGACGATGCGGCCCTGCAGCAGGCCCTCGATGCCGGGATCGCCAAGGCCCGTCCGCAGATCGAGGCGATCCTCAAGCAGGACGGCGTGCCGGTCTCCCCGGTCTCGAACTGAAGTCCCGTCAACCGAAGGTTCCGGGTTCGGCCTCGCCCGAACGGGACATGCGTGAAGTGGTCAGAGTACACCGATGAAGACAAGAAACGGCATTTTGGCTGCGGTCCTCGGTCTCGCGACGGTGACGGTGGGTCTCTCCGTGCTGGCACAACCGGCGGCCGGGCCGCAGAGCGGCTTCGTGTTCCGCAACACCGTCACGGGGGAGCAGCTCGACACCTCGCAGGGCAAGGAGGGCGGCCGCGACACGCAGGCCGTGAAGACGTTCTTCGAGACCGGCAAGAACATCTACATCGACGACAAGTCGTGCCTGCGCAACGGCGAGAGCCTCTTTTCGACCTCGTGCTCCGGCTGCCATGGGCATCTGGCCGAGGGCAAGCTCGGCCCGGGCCTCAACGACAATTACTGGACCTATCCGTCGAACACCGAGGATACCGGGCTGTTCGCTACGATCTTCGGCGGCGCCAACGGCATGATGGGGCCGCACAACGAGAACCTGACCCCCGACGACATGCTGCAGGTGATCACTTGGGTCCGGCACCTCTACACCGGTCCGGTCAAGGATGCGGTCTGGCTCAACGACGAGCAGAAGAAGAATTACACGCCCTACAAGCAGGGCGAAGTCATTCCCAAGGACGCCAAGGGCCAGTGCAAGCCGCTGGAAGACTGAGGCGCCATTCGGGATCGATTGTCGTGCCTCGAAGCGCGGCGAGACGCGGCGGCCCCGCCGACGTTCGACAAGACGGAGGAAACCATCATGCGGATGTTCATCGTTGCGGCGGTCCTCGCCGTGGGTACGGCCGGCATGGCCCTGCCGGCGCAGGCCTATGACGGGACCAAGTGCAAGGCCGCCGGCAATTGCTGGGAGCCCAAGCCCGGCTTCCCCGACAAGATCGCAGGCTCGAAATACGACCCGAAGCACGATCCGAAGGAACTGAGCAAGCAGGCCGATTCCATCAAGCAGATGGAGGAGCGCAACAAGCGCCGGGTCGAGAACGCCAAGAAAACCGGCAAGTTCGAATACGACGTGACCAAGATCTCGGCGAACTGATCGCTTTGGACGACATAGGGCCGTCCGGATTTCCGGGCGGCCGATCACGAAAAGCGCGACACGGTTCAGGCCCCTGGATGAATACGCTCCGCACCGGCGATGCGATGCTCACCGACTGGCGGGATTCCGCCGCCCGCTTCGAAGCCGAGGTCGGCCGGGCGGTGATCGGGCAGGCGCGCGCCGTCCGGCTGATCACCATCGCGATCTTCGCCCGCGGTCACGTGCTGCTGGAGGGTGATGTCGGCGTCGGCAAGACGACCCTGTTGCGGGCCGCCGCGCGCGCCCTCGGGGGCGCCTACGAGCGCGTCGAGGGCACCGTCGACATGATGCCCTCCGACCTCATCTACCACACCTATCTCGCCGATGACGGCCGCCCGCGGGTCGAGCCCGGCCCGGTGTTGCGCCGCTCCGACGACCTGTCGATCTTCTTCTTTAACGAGATCAATCGTGCCCGGCCGCAGGTCCACGCGCTGTTGCTGCGCCTGATGGCCGAAGGCAGTGTCCGGGCCTTCGAGCGCGACTACCGATTCCCGCATCTCCAGGTCTTCGCTGACCGCAATCGCGTCGAGCGGGAGGAGACCTTCGAGCTGCCCGCCGCCGCCCGCGACCGCTTCTTCATGGAGATCGGGCTCGAAGCGCCGCGCGAGGCGAGCGTGCGGCGCGACCTCGTGTTCGAGCCGCGCTTCCACGACACCGACGCGCTGGTCTCGGGCCTTGCCGAGGGCGTGCTCGACCATGCCGCAATCGGCGGCGTGGCCCGCGCGATCCAGCACGGCATCCAAGCCTCGCCGGAGATCGAGGCCTACGTCGTCGCCCTTTGGGAGGCGCTGGTGCGGCCGGCCGAGGCCGGCATCCGGCTGCCGGGCCTCGACATGGACGCCCTCGTCCAGGGCGGCGCCTCGCCCCGCGGCGTTGCGTTCCTCGTGCGCGCCGCCCGCGTCCGCGCTTGGCTCGAAGGCCGGGACTGGCTGGTGCCCGAGGACATCCGCGACGTGTTCCAGCCGGTGATGGCCCACCGTGTCTTCCTCGAACCGGTCTACGAGATGCGGCGGGAGATTATCGTCCCGGCGCTGTGCCGGGCGGTGTTCGAGACGGTGGCGGCGCCGTGAGCGATTTCCCCGCCGACGTCGTCTACCGTCCCCGCGGACGGGCGCGCGGCCTGCGGCCCGGCGCCCATCGCGGCCGGGACACCGGAGGCCTCGGTACCTTCCGCGATCAGGTGCCGTTCCTGCGCCTGCCGGATGCGCGCCGCATCGACCTGCGCGCTTCGCTCCGCGATCCGTTCGAGAACACCTGGGTCCGCCAATTCGAGACCCGCACCGCCGTCGAGGTCTGGGTGCTCGTCGATCTCTCCGCCTCGATGCGTTTCCGCGGCTCCGGCACCCGCATGAATCTCGCACTCGATCTCTGCCGCGGGCTCGCGGCCTCGGCCACCCGCATCAGCGACGGATTCGGCCTGATCGCGGCTGACGAGACGGTGCGCGACGACTTGATCCTCTCAGCCACCCGCCGGCCGGGGCAGGCCCTCGACGCCGTTGCGAAACTCGCCGAGGCCGAGCCGCGCGGCCGGAGCGCCGAGGGCCTACTGGAGGGCGCCCGTCGACTCGCCGGCCGCCCGAAGCTCGTCTTCGTGGTTTCCGATTTTCGCTGGCCGGAGGCCGCGATCGCGGCTCTTTTCGAGGCGCTGGCCTTCCACGACGTGGTGCCGGTATTGCTTGCCGATTCCGCCGAAGACGCGGCGCTGCCCGCCTGGGGCCTGCTCGAACTCGACGATCTCGAAGGCGCCGGGCGCCGGGTGGTGTTCATGCGTCCCGCACTCCGTCGGCGTTGGCGCGAGCGCGAGCAGACGCGCCTCGCCGCGCTCGCCCGCATCAGCGGCGCTTACGGCCGCCCACCCTTTCGCCTCGAAGATCGCTTCGACGCCGAGGCGCTGAGCCGCCACTTGCTGGCGACGTGAGCATGCGCCTTCGCCTCGACTTTCGGCTCTGCCTCGCGCTGGCCGTGCTCCTTCCCGCCGCCGCCGCTGCGCAGGTGCGCGCGATCGAGGTGCGCAGCCCCCGCGCCTTCGGCTACTTCCTCGGCGACCTCGTGCAGGCGCAGGTCGATCTCGTGGTCGATGCCGGATTCTCGGTGCAGCCGGCTTCGCTTCCCCAGCCTGGCCCGCTGGCCTACTGGCTCGACCTCCGCCGCGTCGCCCTGAACGAGACCGCGCTCGCGGACGGGGGCAAGCGCGTCCGCCTCAATCTGACCTACCAGAACTTCTACGCCGCCCTTGATGCGCGCCCGCTGGAGATCCCGGGATTCGCCGTCACGCTGGCGAACGAGACCGCGCAAGGCCTCACCACCGCGCAGGCCGTGGTGCCGGGATGGTCCTTCACAATCTCGCCCCTGCGCGAGGTGCAGCCCACCCGCCAGGACGATCCCGCCGACTACATGCGCCCGGACGGCGCGAGCGGAGCCATCGACGCCCGGCCGATGCTGCTGGCCTCCGGCGGCTTCGCGGCGGCGACCTTGGCGACGCTAGCCATCCTCGCCCGCGACCGGGCGTGGCCGCCATTCCGGCCGCGCCGCGTGCGCAGCTTCGCGGTGGCGCGGCGGAAGCTGCGCCGCCTGAAGGCGGGCGTCGGCAC
>NZ_VRUX01000119.1:0-9877 GCF_008039885.1 Methylobacterium sp. WL103 | reverse complement strand
GGGTCCGGCGACTGCGCCGCGGCTGCGAGCGGCGCGACCGCGGCCAGCAGCGCCAATCCGGGCCCGAGCCTTCGTCCGCGCATGTCGAAAAGCCTCTCTCCGCAGGCCGAAGCGGCCGACCGTCATCGTCTCGCCCGTGTGATCTTAAGACCGTGGCGAGCGCAAGGCCGCCCGGGGTCCTTGCGCTGCCCCTTGCGCTGCCCCTTGCGCCCCTTGCGCTGCCCTCCGCGCCAAGGTGCCCGACTTCCCAGGCGGTGCAGCCCGTGCGAAATCCCGGTGTGATCGCGGGACCTTCCGCACCGCCCAGCCGAGACGCCCCGATGAACGCCACCCTCGACATGCTGCGCACCCGCCGCTCCGTGCCGCCCCTGCGGATGACCGAACCGGGACCTAGCCCGGAACAGATCGACACGATCTTGACCCTGGCCTCGCGGGTGCCCGACCACGGCAAGCTCGCGCCGTGGCGCTTCATCGTGATCGCGGGCGAGGCGCGGGCGCGGATCGGGACGGTGATCGCGAACACCTACGCCTCCGACAACCCGGAGGCCGACGCGGCGCGGCTCGACCTCGAGGCGAGGCGGCTGGCCCACGCGCCGTTGGTCGTCGCGGTGGTCTCGCGGGCCGGCCCGCACGTGAAGATCCCGGAATGGGAGCAGGTCCTGTCGGCGGGCGCCGCCTGCATGAACCTCGTGGTCGCGGCCAACGCCCAGGGTTTCGCCACCGCATGGCTGACCGAGTGGTACGCCTACGACCGCCGCGTGCTCGAAGCCCTCGGCCTCGACCCGCGCGAGAAGCTTGCGGGCTTCATCCATGTCGGCGCCCCCGAGGAGATCCCGTCGGACCGGCCGCGGCCGGACCTCGCCGAGATCGTCACGCGGCTGTAAGGCTCGCTCCCATGCATTACGCCCCCGACGACCGCACCCTGCCGCACAACCCTCTGAAGGCGATCGTCGCGCCGCGGCCGATCGGCTGGATCAGCGCCATGAGCCGGGCGGGGAAGCTCAACCTCGCGCCGTACTCGTTCTTCAACGCGGTGGGCGACGACATGGTCGCGTTCTCCTCCACCGGCCGCAAAGATGCGATGACCTTCGCGGAAGAGGGCGGCGACTTCGTCTGCAACCTCGCCACCTACGACCTGCGCGAGCAGATGAACGCTTCGTCGGCGCCCCTGCCGCGGGGCGAAAGCGAGTTCGACTTCGCCGGCCTGACCACGGCCCCGTCGCGCAAGGTGCGGGCGCCGCGGGTGGCGGAAGCCGCAGCCGCCCTCGAATGCCGGTGGCTCCAGACCGTTCCGCTGGTTCCGCTCGATGGCGGCGAAGCCGCCAACTTCCTGGTGATCGGGCAGGTGGTGTCGATCTACATCGACGACCGCTTCGTCGTGGACGGCCTCGTCGATACGGCAGCGATGCAGCCGATCCAGCGCGGCGGCTACTTCGACTACTTCAAGGTCGGGCCGGACGCGAAGTTCGCGATGCAGCGGCCCAAGGGCGCCGGCGACTACACGTCCCGCTGACGCGGACGCAGCGCGGTGTTTCCGCGTCTCCGCTTCCCTCGAATGCCGGCGCGGATTCCACCTCCGGCGCGGCGGCGCGGCGGAACCTTCGGAACGATCGCGACGTCCCAGCGTTGAGCTTGCGAATTCGATGGATCATCGAGAAAGGATCATCATGCGCAAGTTCGCCCTCGTCACCGCCGCGATCATCTCGGCCGGCGTCTTTTCCGCCACCACCGCCGACGCGCGGCCGGGCTACCGCGGCGGCTATGGCCACGGGTATGGCGGCGGCTACGGTCGCGGCTACGGCTATGGCCACCGCGGCGGGCGCGGCATCGGCACGGGTGCTGCCGTCGGTCTCGGCATTGCCGGTCTCGCCGCTGGTGCGATCGCTGCCGGCGCGGCCCGCGACTCCTACGGCTACAACCGCGGTTACGGCGCCTACGGCAACGGCTACGGCGCCCCGGCTTACGGCGGCTACTACGGCTCGCCGTACTAAGCGTACACCAACTCGGACTCGAATTTTGGGGCGACCGGCCATGCCGGTCGCCCCTTTTTCTTTGTCCGACCTCTCTCAGCGGGCGCGGTAGGGCGGCACGCCGGGATCGGGCAGCCAGACGGAGGCCGGCGGGACGCCGGTCTGCCAGAACACGTCGATCGGGATGCCGCCGCGCGGGTACCAGAAGCCGCCGATCCGCAGGTAGCGTGGCCCGAGCAGGTCCACGAGCGTCTTGGCGATGCCCACCGTGCAATCCTCGTGGAACGCGCCGTGGTTGCGGAACGCGCCGAGGTAGAGCTTCAGCGACTTCGACTCCACGAGCCAGCGATCGGGCACATAGTCGATCACCAGGATCGCGAAGTCGGGCTGGCCGGTCACCGGGCAAAGCGAGGTGAATTCCGGGACGGTGAACCGAGCGAGGTAGTCGGTGTCGGGATGCGGGTTCGGCACCCGGTCGAGGCGGGCCTCGTGCGGGCCGGCGGGGAGGGGCGTCGGCTGCCCCAGCTGCAGAGATTCTTCGGTCATGCCCATCCTTACCGCAGGCCTTCCCGCGGTGCATCCGACGCCGGCGCATGCTTCGGCCGCGTGCGGCTCGTGGCATCGTCGCGCGGGCTCGCGAAGACTACGCGCGACGGCGTCTTTTGCATTCATCTTGTGGGACGCATCATACGATATGGCCCCGCCTTGCCCGAGGCCGCGCCTTGACGGATAAGCCGCACCGACGAGACCTTGAGACCGGGCCTGCCACCGATCGTGCGCGCCCACGGGGGAGGAGCCTTCATGACCGCGATCACCAACATCGCCGCCCGCGAGATTCTGGACAGCCGCGGCAACCCCACCGTCGAGGTCGACGTGCTGCTGGAGGACGGCTCGTTCGGCCGCGCTGCGGTTCCGTCGGGCGCCTCCACTGGCGCCCACGAGGCGGTGGAGCTGCGTGACGGCGACAAGACCCGCTATGCCGGCAAGGGCGTGCGCAAGGCGGTCCACGCGGTCCAGACCGAGATCCTCGACGCCATCGGCGGCATGGACGCCGAGGACCAGGTCGCAGTCGACGAAGCGATGATCGAGCTCGACGGCACCGCCAACAAGGCGCGGCTCGGCGCCAACGCGATCCTCGGCGTGTCGCTCGCGGTGGCCAAGGCCGCAGCCGAAGCCTCGGGCCTGCCGCTCTACCGCTACGTCGGCGGCGTCCAGGGCCGGGTGCTGCCGGTGCCGATGATGAACATCATCAACGGCGGCGCGCATGCCGACAACCCGATCGACTTCCAGGAATTCATGATCATGCCGGTGGGGGCCTCCTCCATCGCGGAAGCCGTGCGCATGGGCGCGGAGGTGTTCCACACCCTCAAGAGCGCGCTGAAGAAGGCCGGGCACAACACCAACGTCGGCGACGAGGGCGGCTTCGCTCCGAACCTGCCGACCGCCGAGGCCGGCCTCGACTTCGTGATGGAGTCGATCCAGGCGGCCGGCTTCAAGCCCGGCGCCGACATGGTGCTGGCCCTCGACTGCGCGGTCACCGACTGGTTCAAGGACGGCGCCTACCACTACGAGGGCGAGGGCACCGTGCGCTCGATCGAGCAACAGGTCGACTACCTCGCCAAGCTCGTCGACGCCTACCCGATCCTCTCGATCGAGGACGGCATGGCCGAGGACGACTGGGAGGGCTGGCGCCTGCTCAACCAGCGCATCGGCAACCGCTGCCAGCTCGTCGGCGACGACCTGTTCGTGACCAACGTAGATCGCCTCGCCCGCGGCATCACGGAGGGCTCGGCGAACTCGATCCTGATCAAGGTCAACCAGATCGGCTCGCTCACCGAGACGCTCGCCGCCGTCGATATGGCCCACCGCGCCGGCTACACCGCGGTAATGTCGCACCGCTCGGGCGAGACCGAGGACGCAACCATCGCCGACCTCGCGGTCGCAACGAATTGCGGGCAGATCAAGACCGGCTCGCTCGCGCGCTCGGACAGACTGGCCAAATACAACCAGCTGATCCGGATCGAAGAGGGCCTCGGCGCGCAGGGCCGCTACGCGGGGCGCGGCGCCCTTCGTCAGCTCGCGCGGGCCTAAATCGGAACCTCGGGAACCATCCCGACGTCGTCTCCGGCCTGCGGTGCATCGTAGGCCGGAGGGGACGATGACGAAGCAGGATGCCTCACGCACGACCGAAGCCGACGCACCGCCGGACGCGCCGGCGCTCGCGGCCCTGTGGTGGGCAGCCAAGGGTCCGGCGCATTGGGACCAGGCCCACAAACTCGTCCAGGACGATTCCGGCCGGGACGCCGCCTGGGTCCACGCCCACCTCCATCGCCTCGAAGGCGACCAGGACAACGCGGCCTACTGGTACGCCCAAGCGGGTCGCCCCGTGGCCGAGGGCGACCTCTCGGCCGAGCGGGACGCGATCACCGCCGCCCTGCTGGCGGCCGGCTGAAAAGTCATCCAGTGGATCGGTCTGCGACGAAGCGGGCGAGGAAGGGCGCGGCCGCCTCCGTCGCGGCACGCTCGGCCTCCCGGTACTGCTCCACCACCTCCGCACCGAAGGCGGACAGCCGCGCCCCGCCGCCGCTCCGCCCGCCGACCTGCGCCTCGACCACCGGCTGCCCGAAGCCGGCATTCATCGCCTCGACCAGCGTCCAGGCCCGGCGATAGGACATGCCGAGCGCCCGCCCGGCCGCCGAGATCGAGCCGTGCGCGGCGATCGTCTCCAGCAACTGCACCTTGCCGGGCCCGAGCCGGTGCCCCGGCCCGAAATCGACGCGGATGCTCAACCTGGCCATCGGCTTCCCTCGTCCCGAGCGCCGTTCCTACCCCGGACCGCGCGGCCGGTGTGAGCGCCTGCGATCCTCGGTTTCGATCTGGCCATCGCTGTATATGATAGGATATAGCGTCAGCGCCCGGCTGCTGCTGCGGGCCGCCCGCCTCGGAGGTCGCCTTGATCGGATTCGCACGCGCCGTCCTCGTCGCCAGCCTGCTGCTTGGCTCCGCCGCCCAGGCCGGCGAGAGCGTGACGGTGTTCGCCGCCGCCAGCCTCAAGAACGCCCTCGACGAGGCCGGCAAGGCGTTCACCGCGCAGACCGGGATCGCGATCAAGCCGAGCTACGCCGCCTCGTCGGCGCTCGCCCGCCAGATCGAGTCGGGCGCGCCGGCGGAGCTCTTCGCCTCGGCCGACCTCGAATGGATGGACTACCTCGCCAAGAAGAACCTCGTCCGGGCCGACACGCGGGTGAACCTCCTGAACAACCGCCTCGTCGTCGTCGCGCCCAAGGACGCGAAGGAGGCGGACTTGGCCCTGACCGCCGACGCCTTCGCCAAGGCGCTCGGCCCCGACGGGCGGCTGGCCACCGGTGAGGTCGCCTCGGTGCCGGTCGGCAAGTATGCCAAGGCGGCGCTCGAAAAGCTCGGGCTCTGGGGGACGATCCAGCTGCGGCTGGCGCAGGCCGACAACGTGCGCGCGGCGCTCGCCCTGGTCTCACGCGGCGAGGCGCCCCTCGGCGTGGTCTACGCGAGCGACGCGCGGTCCGATCCGGGCGTGAAGGTGGTCGCCGTGTTCCCGGAGGACAGCCATCCGCCGGTGGTGTACCCGTTCGCGCTGACCGCCGAGGCCAAGGGCGAGGGCGCGGCCCGCTTGCTCGACTTCCTGAAGGGCGCTGCGGCCCGGCCGTACTTCGAGGCCCAGGGCTTCTCCGTGATCCCTGCAGGCCAAGGCGCCAAATGACGTTTTCTCAAGCCACAGAGGCCGTTCGATGAAGATCTCCGCACGCAACGTCATCAAGGGCAAGGTCGTCGCCGTCGAGAAGGGCGCGACCACCGCGCACGTCAAGATCGAGATCGCCGCCGGCCAGATCGTCACCGCAGCGATCACCAACGAGGCCGTCGACAGCCTCAAGCTCACGGTCGGCGGCGAGGCCTACGCCGTGGTGAAGGCCTCCGACGTGATGGTCGCCGTCGACTGAACGGCGGGTCCGGAGCGTTTTCCAGCGCGGTGGAGGCCGGCTCGTGTGAAGACGATGCGGACCTGGCAACGAGATCGACGCGGCTCGGCCTCACGCCAGGATCGGCGTGCAGACCGAGCACCCGTGCTCCGGCAAGGGCACCACCGCCACGTCCACCCCGTAAACGCGGCGCAGGCTCTCTTGCGTGATCGTCGCCTCCGGCGTTCCCAACGCCACGAGGCGGCCACCATGCAGCAGCGCGACGCGGTCGGCGCAGAGGAAGGCGTGGCCGGGGTCGTGGGTCGAGAGCACCACCGCGATGCCGGTCTTCGCGAGGCGGCGGACCTGTTCGAGCACGCGGGTCTGGTTGCCGAAATCGAGGCTCGCGGTCGGCTCGTCCATCACCAGGATGCGCGGCTCGCCGGCGAGCGCCCGGGCGATCAGCACCATCTGCCGCTCGCCGCCGCTGATCTCGGTATAGATGCGGTCGGCGAGATGCCCGATCCCGAGGGTCGCGAGCGCCATGTCCGCAGCGGCCTCGTCTGCGCGGCCGGGGGCGGCGAAGGGGGCGAGCCGGGCGGCGCGGCCCATCAGCACCACGGCCCGCACGGTGAACGGGAAGAAGGCCGCATGCGCCTGCGGCACGTAGGCGAGCGCCCGCGCGACCCGGCGGCGCGACCACTGCGACAGGTCCTCTCCGTCGAGGCGGACGCGGCCGGCCCGTACCGGCAGCAGCCCGAGCAGGGTTTTGAACAGGGTGGTCTTGCCGCCGCCGTTCGGCCCGAGCAGGCACAGGACCTCGCCCGCCCCGAGCGTGAAGCTCACGCCCGCGCCGACCTCGCGCGCGCCGTACCCGAACGCCAACGCCTCGACGGACAGCATCAGGACCAGCCTCGCTTGCCCGCTGCTAGCAGCCAGAGGAAGAACGGCGCGCCGGCGAGCGCCGTGAGGATGCCGAGCGGCACCTCGATCGGCGCGATGGTGCGGGCGGCGAGATCCACCGCCACGAGGTAGCCCGCCCCGAGCAGCGCCGAGGCCGGCAGCAGGCGGCGGAAGTCCGGCCCGACGAGGCCGCGGGCGAGGTGCGGCACGATCAGGCCGATCCAGCCGATCACCCCCGTCGCCGACACCGCCGCCGCGGTGACGAGGGTCGCCGCCGCCACGAGGAGCGGGCGCAGCCAGCGGGTCTCGACGCCCAGCGCCCGCGCCTCCTCCTCGCCGAGGCTCATCAGGTTCATGCGCCAGCGCAGCAGGACGAGGGGCAGGAGCCCGAGGCCGACCGCCGGCAGGATCGCGAACACGTCGCCGAGGGTGACGGAGGACAGGCTCCCGAGCAGCCAGTAGGTGATGGCGGGCAGCTGGTTGTAGGGGTCGGCCAGGACCTTGAGCAGCGAGATGGCCGAACCGAGCACCGCGCCGACCGCGACGCCGGCCAGCACCAGCGTCAGCACTGGATCGTGCCGCCGCACCAGCGCGCCGATTGCATAGACGATCGCCACCGCGCCGAGGCCCCCGGCGAAGGCCATGGCCTGGATCGCGAGGACCGGCAGGGCGAGATAGATGCCGAGCACCGCGCCGAGCCCGGCGCCGGCCGAGACGCCGAGGATGTCGGGCGAGACCAGTGGGTTGCGAAACAGGCCCTGGTAGGTCGCCCCGGCCGAGGCCAGGGCCGCGCCGACGACGAGGGCCGCGGCGACCCGGGGCAGCCGCACCTGCAACACCACCACCTGCGCCGTCGCGTCGCCCGGCGCCGTGCCGAACAGCTTGGCGGCGAGGATCGCGAACACGTCGGCGACCGGCACCGGGAATCTCCCCGCGGCGAGGGCGAGGAGGACGAGCAGCCCGAGGCCGGCCACGGCGAGGCAGGCCTGGAACGCCGCGGAGATCCGACGCGCGCCGGGAGCCGCGATCACCGCCGCGGGGCCGCGCGTCATCGGCGCGCCGGCACGGCGCCGTCGAGGAGCACGGCTTTCGCCTCCGGGGTGAGGGCGACGTGGTAGAAGCGCTGGTAGAAGTCGGCGACGATCGCGGGCAGGTCTTCGTGGAAGAGCGCCGGGTAGAGCAGGTGCGCGAGCCAGCGCATGCCGATCAGCCGGTTGACGCCGGGCGGCGCGTCGAACCAGGCGAAGGGCAGCGTCGGGGTCCGATAGACGCGGCCCTCGCGCACCGCCTTCACGCCCCGCCAGATCGGGTCGTCGCCGGGCCGGAAGGCGGGATCGAGGGCGACGATCACGTCGGGGTTCCAGCCCAGCACCTGCTCGGGCGAGACGTTGGCGAGGCCGTTGCCGCCGACGGCCACGTTGCGGGCGCCGACCACCTCCAGGATTTCGGTGTTGATCGAGCCGGCGAACCCGGTCTCGAGGCCGCGCGGGCCGCGGGCGTAGTAGACCCGCGGCCGCTCGGCCTCCGGGACGCGCGCGACGCGCTCGGCGACCTCCGCCACGGTGCGGTCGGCGTAGGCCGCGAGCCCGTCGGCGGCCGGCCCCAGGTCGAGCACGGCGCCGAGTTGCCGGTAGGTCTCGCCGGTCTTGGCGAAGGCGCCGTCGAGCAGGATGTAGGGGATGCCGGTCTGGGCCTGGACCCGGTCGGCGAGCGACGCATAGGTCGGCCCCGTCGAGCCGACGTCGACGACGAGGTCCGGCTTCAGGGCCAGCACCGCCTCGACGTTGGCGGTGCCGCCGCGCCCGGTCAGGCGGCCGGTGGCGGGTAGCGCCCAGGTCGCGGGCATGAGGTAGGGCCGCTCGGCCGGGGAGGGCGTGCGGACCCAGCCGACCATCCGGTCGGGCGCGAGGGTGTAGAGGAGCACTGCCGCCGGCGGCCCGGCGGCGACGACCCGGGTGGCGCGATTCGGAACCTCGACCACGCGCCCGGCCGCATCGGTGAAGGGGCGCGCCGCGGCCGGCCCTGCGACAAGGGTGAGGATAGCGACGGCGAAGGTCGGTAGGGCGAGGCGTCGCGGATGCGGCATGCTGGGGCTTCGATGGGGGGTGTCGGCTCACCCTAAGGGTAGCGGCCTGCGAGGGCCACAGCCGGGACCCGGACCGCGCCCAAACACCGCCGTGAGGATTGCCGCCGCCTCGGCTGTCTCCGCGAAGCCTCCATGGAACCCGTCGCGAGGGACCGCCCGCGCCGCGTCGAGGTCGACCGCGCCCGGCACGACGCGGACGTAGAGGGCCGTTCCCTCGCAAAGAGCCGGCAGCCAACCGAGCGCCGCGGCCAGAGGATGCGCCAGCACCAGGGTGTCGGCGTGGGCGATGTCAGGTGGGCCGCTGGTGGGCGAGGCGATCAAGAGGTCGCGCATGGGAGCGTAAGCATCGGAAATTTAGGCTTTCTTTACCATGATGGCCAAGGGTTGCGTCATCCGGGGCGCCACGTGCGGCGCCTCGCGCGACGCCCGTCCGGCGCGTGCGGCTCGAAGCGGCGACCGATGTTCCTGTTCACCACGCCTTCGAGCCCCCAACCAGCCGCGGCGCCCCCGCGGGCTTTGGGCGCGCAAGGGACCTCGGGCGCGCAAGGCACTTCGGGCGCACAGGGCGGCGTGATCGACGCGATCCGCGACGGGGCGCAGAGCAGCGGCGTCGGCTTCGACTACCTGCTCGCCACCGCGCAACGCGAATCCGCCCTCGATCCCTCGGCCAAGGCCGGCACCTCGACCGCCACCGGCCTGTTCCAATTCATCGAGCAGACCTGGCTCGGGGTGATGAAGTCGGCCGGGCCGAAGCTCGGCCTCCAAACCTACGCCGAAGCCATCGTGGCGCGGCCCGACGGCAGCTACACGGTCGCGGATGCCGGCCAGCGCCAGGCGATCCTCGACCTTCGGCGCGATCCCAAGATCGCCGCCTCGCTCGCGGGCGCCTTCACCCAGAAGAACGGAGAGGTGCTCTCAGTGGCGCTCGGGCGCGAGCCGACCTCGGGCGACCTCTACGCCGCCCACGTGCTCGGGGCGAAGGGCGC
>NZ_VRUX01001199.1:0-607 GCF_008039885.1 Methylobacterium sp. WL103 | reverse complement strand
GATGGCCCGCGCCCTCGCGGCCGAGGGCGTGCCGTCGCTGCGCATGGACCTCGCCGGCATCGGCGACAGCGCGGACCGGCCGGGCGGCGCCTCGCCGCTGTTCTCGCCCGACACCCTCCACGACTTCCGCCACGCCCTCGATTACCTGGAGGCGCGGGGCGCCGGACGGGTCGTCCTCGTCGGCAGTTGCAGCGGCGCCTACGCGGCGTTCCAAGCGGCCTGGCGCGACCCGCGCGTCGCCGGGGCGCTCCTGGCCAACCTCTACTGCTTCGACTGGCACCCGGAGGACGACGTCGACGCCGTGGTGCGCCAGACGGTGGGAAGCGCCGCGACCTATGCCGCCCTGCTCCGTCACGGCAGCACGTGGCGTCGCCTGCTCACGGGCCAAGTCGGCGTGCGGGCGATCGGCCGCGTGCTCCTGCGCCGCGGCCTCCGCCTAGCCGACCGCCGCTTGAAGGCCCTGTTTCGTCCGAGGCCCGCCGGCGGCAGCGTCCTGCGACGGATCGGGACGATGCGGAAACGGGGCGCGCATCTGCGCCTCGTCTACACCGCGGGCGATCCGGGCCTGCCCGCCCTGCGCCGCCATGTCGGGCGCACGCCCGAGCGC
>NZ_VRUX01001198.1:0-609 GCF_008039885.1 Methylobacterium sp. WL103 | reverse complement strand
GGTGCCGCGCGGCTGGCTCGCGGCCAACCTTCGGGCGCTCGAAGGGGCCGAGATCGTCGGCATCGGTGGTGAGCAGGATCCCGTCGGGGCATCCGTCGGCTTCGAGCCAGGCGGCACCGGCGTCCAGCGCCATCCGCCGGGCGGTCCCGACATGGGCCTCGCCCCCCGACAGATGCGCCTCGACGACCCGGATCGCGAGCGTGGGTGCGATGTCGGCGGCCTGCATCGCGCGCACGGCGGCGACGGTGCCGTCGGTGCAGTTGTTGGCCACGATCAGGACGCGAAGCCGCACGTCGGCCGCGATGCCGTCCTGGGCGGCGAGCGAGCGCAGGAGGCGCGGCAGGCAAACCTCCTCGTCGCGGGCGGGCACGCAGACGACCGCCTGTTCGGACGGGCGCATGGTCAGGCCTGGGCCCCGGCGACGCGGCGCAGGCGCGGCGGCGGAAGGCGCGAAAGATCGTGGGCGGCGAGCGCCGCCTCGTACAGCGCCTCGTAGCCGGCGGTCATCGCGTCGGCGTCGAATAGGTCCTCGGCCCGCTGGCGGCAGGCCCGGCGGTCGAGGGCGACGGCGCGGACGATGGCGTCGGACAGGCTCGCGACGTCGTCGGG
>NZ_VRUX01001197.1:0-609 GCF_008039885.1 Methylobacterium sp. WL103 | reverse complement strand
GGCCCCGGCGCCGCGCGGATCGCGGCGGCCCTGGCCAAGCTCGGCTGAGCCCGTCAGTTCACCGCCTTGAACTCGCCTTCGAGCCGCAGGACCACCTCGTCGCCGAGCACCGGCAGGTAGGCGTCGATGCCGAAATCCGAGCGCTTGAGCACGGCGCGGCCGTCGAAGCCCACGGTGTAGGCCTTGTCCACCGGGTGGATGCCGGCTTGGTTGAAGGTCGCGTCGAAGGCGACCGGCTTGGTGACGCCGCGCAGCGTCAGGTCGCCGGTGACCCGCGCCGTGGTCGGGCTCGTCGCCTCGACCGCGGTGGCGACGAAGGTCGCGCTTGGGAACTTCGCGGTGTCGAAGAAGTCCGGCGCCTTGAGGTGCGCGTCGAGCTTCGGGTTCACGCCGGTGACGCTGTCGGTGCCGATCGTGACCTTGAGTCGGATCTTGGCCGGGTCCTTCGGGTCGAGCACCGCGTCGCCGGTCACGTCGGTGATCTGTCCGTAATAGGTCGAGAAGCCGAGATGGCTCAGCGACCACGTGATCTTGGCGTGGTCGGGATCGAGGCGGTAGGCGCCGGGCCGCACCTGCGTCGGGTCGGCGCTCGGGGCCGCGGTCTCGGCC
>NZ_VRUX01001196.1:0-611 GCF_008039885.1 Methylobacterium sp. WL103 | reverse complement strand
GGGCGCACGACGAGCAGGCGTCCGGCGCCGCGCGGCTCGGCCGGGCGGAGGGCGATGCTGGCCTCGGGCAGGTCGAAATCGAACAAGTCCACGCGCATGGGGCCGGCACCTGCACCGCCCCGCGCCGGGAATCAATCCGGGCGGGGGCAATCGATGCGGCGGAGCCCGCGGGGAACCGCGTCCGACCGCCCTCCGTTCACGGCAGGCGTCGATCCCGCTTTGCTTCCCGACTCGGAGCCTCCATGCCCTGGTACGCCGTGCGCCCCCGCGATCCCGCCGACCCGCGCTGGCCTCTGCCGGGCAAGCCGCAGATCGTGCTCAAGGGCGCGGACCCGGCCGAGGCGCGTGAAAAATTCGAGCAGGCCTATCCGAGCACGCCCTTCGGCACGCCGTCCACCCCGGTGCCCGACGGCGCCGGCAGCTTCGAGGGCGACGCCGAGGCGCTGGTCGTCGAGGAGACCGCGGAACCGACCCCGCCGCGTTGAGCGTTCTCGGATATCGGGCGTAGGCCCTTTCCGGGCGGAGGGACGGATGACGGCGCAGGCGGAGCGGACCACCCTCGACGGGCAGCTCGTCGGCTACTGGGCGCGCGAGGCCGCCCGCCTCGAAGC
>NZ_VRUX01001195.1:0-613 GCF_008039885.1 Methylobacterium sp. WL103 | reverse complement strand
CCGGCTGGGCGGCGCCCTGATGCGGACCCGCTACCGCCTGCTGAACCCGATCGTGCGGGCGCTCCGCGCCCGGCGCGGCGTCGCATCGGGCGGTGCGTCGAATCCCGACAAGCCCGGCCACGGTTGACGCGTCCCCCATGTCCTTCCTCTTCGCGACGCTTGCCGCGTTCGCCCTCTGCCTGGCGATCGAGTTCGGCCTCGGCGACGTGCCGGGGCGCGCGAGCCGAAAAGCCGGCGACCTCGCGGTGCGGCTTTGCGCCTACGGGTTGATCCTGCTGTTCTGGTTCGTGTTCTCGTGGCGCCCGTGGCTGGCCGCGTCGAGCTGCGTGCTGACGGTGGCGATCCTCCACCTCGTCAGCCGCCTCAAGCGCGCGGTGATCGGCGAGCCGCTGGTGTTCTCCGATTTCGCGCTGCTGCCGCAGGTGCCGCGCCATCCGCAGCTCTACTACGTGCCGCCGCTCACCAGCCCGCGGATCGCTGGGCCGCTCCTGCTCGGGCTGGCCGGAATCGTGCTGTGGTACCGGATCGAGCCGAGCCTGCTGCCGGTGTCGCCCGCCGCCGCCGTGGCCACCGTCGCCGCGCTTCCCCTCGGCCTCGCCGCGCTGATCGCCGC
>NZ_VRUX01001194.1:0-616 GCF_008039885.1 Methylobacterium sp. WL103 | reverse complement strand
CCGCAGGCGGCGGCCGTCTCCCTGATCCTCGACGCGCCGGTCCGCTCCGGCCAGGCGGTGCTGCACCTCGAAGGCGACGTCACGGTGATGGGGGCCGTGGCCTCGGGCGCCGAGGTGATCGCCGGCGGGTCGATCCACGTCTACGGCCCGCTGCGCGGGCGCGCGATCGCGGGCGCCGCCGGCAACCCGAACGCGCGGATCTGGTGCCGGAAGTTCGAGCCGGAGCTGATCGCGATCGACGGCCTCTACAAGGCCGCCGACGACCTCAATCCGAGCTTCACCGGCCAAGCCGTGGAAGTCCGCCTCGTCGAGGACGCGATCCGGTTGGCACTGTTGGAGCGGACCTGAGGCCGCGATCACAGGATACCGGCATGAGATGGCGACAGGATCACCATCCTTAACCGTTCGGTAACCATATCCGCCGTCAATGATCCGGTAAGGAATCGTTGACCCGTGAAAACACAGCTCTTTCCGGACCCCGACCGTCCCGTTTCGGCACAGCCCGAAAAAGCCGTTTCCCCGGAAGCGGTTGGCCTGCTGGCCGGCACCGAATCGCCCGCGCCCGAGACCGCTGCGGCGGCCTCGGACCCGGCAAAGCCTGCCGACCCCGCCCCGG
>NZ_VRUX01001193.1:0-618 GCF_008039885.1 Methylobacterium sp. WL103 | reverse complement strand
CCCTGCGCCTGGCCGGCGGCCGCGGACGGGCCGGCATCCTGGCGCTCGGCGCCCTCGAGCTTCTGGCCGGCGCCTTCGTGCTGGTGCTCGGGCTGGCGATGCTGTCGGGCGTCGCGCTCGACGTCGGCGGCTGATCGCCCCCTCGCCAACCCAACGCCAGCGTGCCACGCTCGCTCCCGGACACGATTCCCGGCAGCTCGAAGGTTTCGCATGGCAGGGTTCGACCACATCCTGAACTGGCGGCTGCTCTCCGGCTCGCACCCGTTTCCGGGGCCCGACGGCGGCACCTGCATCAACGAGGCCGCCCTCGTCGCCGCTGGCCTGCCCTATCGCGCGATCCGGTCCAGCGACGACTGCCCGCCCTGCTTTTCGCGCCCGCTCGCGGCCTATGCGCTCGGCCTCAACGACGCGATGCCGGACGCCGAGCGCCACCGGCTGATGGCCTTCGTCCTGCGCCTGTCGGGATCGGCCGACCTGCCCGCGGTCGAGATCGAGCGAACGGTGTTCCTGGCGCTGGCGAGCATCCGCCGCCTGCTGCCGCCGCTGCTGGAAAAGGCCGGGCTCGTCGACCTCGCCGTCCTTTGCGCCGCCGCGGGCGACATCGACGAGGCGCTGGCC
>NZ_VRUX01001192.1:0-620 GCF_008039885.1 Methylobacterium sp. WL103 | reverse complement strand
GCGCAGGGGCCGGTCGGCGCCCGCGCGGACATCCTGGCGCTGGACGGCCGGCCGGTGGCGATCAGCCTCGCGCTCGTCGGCGGCGGCGTCGCGACGCTTCTGAAGACCGCCTACGACGAGGACCAGCGCGCCTGCGCCCCGGGGCTGCTGCTGGAGGCCGAGATCGTGCGCGCCTGCCACCACGACGCCTTCGCCGACAGGCTCGATTCGGCGACGCTCGCGGGCTCGGCCCTCGAAGGCCTCTACCGCGAGCGCGAGACCGTGGCCGAGATCATCGCGATGCCGCCGGGGCGCGACGCGCTCTCGCTGGAGCGCCGGGTCGCCCTCGCCCGCTTCGAGCATCGAGCCCGCGACGAGGCCAGGCGGCGGCTCGGCCGCTGACGCGTTTTATGGAAAATCGCGCCGCCGTCACGCGCGCCGGCGGCGCCAGCCGTCGAAGAAGGCGGGGTCCGTGAGCCCCGCGGCGAGCACGCCGAACAGCCCGAGATGCAGGCCGAGCGCCGCGAGCCCGACCCCGTGCAGCGACCACAGGGCGACGGCCCCGCCCAGCATCGACGGCGGCCCCGCCACGTAGGCGAATCTGCGCCAGCCCGCGGCCGGCCGCCCGAGGCGCCAGAGGC
>NZ_VRUX01001191.1:0-620 GCF_008039885.1 Methylobacterium sp. WL103 | reverse complement strand
GGCGAGCGCCAGGCAGGGAAAGCGCGCTTCGTCGGCCGCCTCGAAGGTGAGGCTGCCGAGGGCCACGAGGTCGAGGGGCCGGCCGCGGGCGATGGTCAGGCGGTCACCGAGGCCCAGGCAGTGCGAGATCGGAACCCGCATGTCGGGCAGCGCCAGCTCGGCGGTGACGGCGCCGTCGAGCCAGTAGATCATGCCGTGGATCACCGATTGCGGATGCACCACCACGTCGAGGCGGTCCGGCTCGATGCCGAACAGGTGGTGCGCCTCGATCAACTCCAGCCCCTTGTTCATCAGGGAGGCGGAATCGATGTTGATCTTCATGCCCATCGACCAGGTCGGGTGGGCGGCGGCCTCGGCCGGCGAGGCGGCCGCGATGCGTTCGCGTGTCCAGGTCCGGAAGGGGCCGCCGGACGCGGTGATCATCATGGTGCGCACGTCCGCGAGCGGCCGCCCGGCCATCGCCTGGCTGAGCGCGTCGTGCTCGGAATCCATCGGCAGGATCGTCGCGCCGTAGCGCTTGGCGTCGCGCATGAAGGCGTCCCCGGCGCAGACCAGGCTCTCCTTGTTGGCGAGCGCGACCCGGCGCCCGAGGCGGAGCGCCGCGTGGGTCGGCTTCAGCC
>NZ_VRUX01001190.1:0-627 GCF_008039885.1 Methylobacterium sp. WL103 | reverse complement strand
GCTGTCCGGCCTCGCCGTCGCGGTGCTGGCGCAGGGGCGGCGGACGATGGCGCAGCGGGATTCGGAAGGGTTCGTCGCCGCCACAGCCTCGGCGCTGATCACCACCGACGCCGCCGGCCGCATCACCTTCGCCAACCCCGCCTGCGAGACCCTGCTCGGCTATCCCCAGGGGGCGCTGGCCGGGCGGGACGTGGCCTCGATCGTCCCCGTGCGCCTGCGCGGGCACCACGTCGCCGGCATGGGCGCGCTCACCGCCGGCGGGACGCCCAAGCTCGCCGGGCGCTCGGTCGAGGTGACGGCGCTCCGCGCAGACGGCAGCGAGGTGCCGATCGAGCTCTCGCTCTGCGCCTGGGGCGAGGGCGCCGAGATGGGCGTCGGCGCGGTGATGCGCGACATCTCGGAGCGCCGCCGCCGCAACGCGCGCCTGCTCCGCCTCGCTCACGAGGACCCTGCCACCGGCCTGCCGAACCGGGTGCGCCTCGCCGCGGAGATCGATTCCCGCCTCGCCGCCCGCTCGCCGGTCGGCTTGCTGACACTCGGCGTCGACGGCCTGCGGGCGGTGACCGACGGGTTCGGCTCCGGCGTCGGCGCGGCGTTGCTGGAGGCGCTGGTGGTGCGGCTGGCCGG
>NZ_VRUX01000118.1:0-9906 GCF_008039885.1 Methylobacterium sp. WL103 | reverse complement strand
ACCGAAGCCGCCTGCGGCCGGCGCTCGCGCCGGCGCGGCTACATCCCCGCGACGATCACCCCCGACCGCGCCAGCGCCGGGCGGACGATCTGCAGCTTCCACGACGGCCGCCGCACCGGCAACGCCTGGGTGATGGCCGCCGACTGCGCCGACCGCGGCCGGCGCTGGTCGTCGCAGGTCCGCCTCGTCGTCGACGGCGACCGCCTGACCTGGACGAGCGGAAAGGGCACCGCCTCCTACGTCCGCTGCGGACGCCGGGCGGGCTGAACCGGGCCGCCGCACCGCATCAGGCGGCGCGTCGTCCAAGGAAGCGACCGTCGCCGGCTTCGACGATGTGGCCGTAGAGGCTGAGCGTGGCGAGGATCTGCGCCACCCGCGCCTCGATGCGCCTGCCGCCGCGCTTGAACCCGCGACTGAGGGCGGCCGCATCCATCGGGCGGTCGACTCTGCGAAGGATGGCTACGACCGCGAGGGGCTGTTCGCTGCGGTCCGTGGGGAACGCCGGCAAGTCCCTGCCGATCGCGATCTCGGCCTCGCCGAGATCCAGGTCTTCGGTCCTCGCCCCGATCTCTCCGGCGAAGCGCGGGACCTGGTAGTCGGGCCGAAGCCAACGCACATGGCCCGCCGCCTCCTCGCGGGCCCGCTCCGCATTCAGCGCAACGAGCCGGACCAGGATGTCCGCATCGGACAATCCGTGCGGCCATCCGTAGGCGTCGGCGGTCAGCCGGTCGATCGTGTCGTGCAGCTCCCGCAGGATGAGGACGCGCCCGCGCGTTCTCACGTCCTCGTCCCGACTGCTGAGCGGGGCTCCGGCACGGATCAGGTCGAGCAGCTTGTAGACCTCCGTCAGGCCCAGGTCGGGATTTTCTTCCTGGATGACCTTGCGCGTCGAATCCAGCTCCTCTCCCATCGTGCGAAGCTGCATCCTCAGCTTGGCAGACAGTTCGGGAAACGGGAAAGGGTCGAAGCAACGCGTCTTCGAGTAGACCGAGTCGTTCCCGACGCCGAGCCAGCCGCCGGAGCGCTCGGCCCATGTGACGTGGATGTGGGACGACAGGATGGACAGGGTGGCCGCATCCTCGATCGCCATCACGACGATCTTGTCATCGCATAGGATATCACTGTCGATGAACTGAAAGAGGCGTTTTCTCGCCGTGTCGATCGTGCCGATGTACCGGCCGAGGTTCGCCAACGCGAAACGCATCTCGGGGCGCGGTTTACCGAAGAGCCACCACAAGTCCCGGTACGCCAGAACATCCTTGCTGGGCTCGCGGCCCTTGAGGCGGACCTGGTCGATGGCGTCCTGACGCTCGTCGCGCACCTCAAGCAGACGTTGATAGGCCTCGGGATAGCGCGCTCGGATGTCGTCGGGAGCGAGGCCGTACATGTCGATGACGAGCCTGGAGGGTCTGACGGATCGCAGGTCGAGTCCGTTCCGGTACGGCCGTATGAATTCCTCGATGCCCGCGCGTGTCCCGACCCCGAGCAGGCCAGCCTCCGCCTCGTTCAGGACGAACCTCTTTCCGTGCAACTTCACACCGTCGTGAGAGCAGCCTCGGTTCGCGAGAAGCGCCTTCGACTTCGTGATGTCGGCGCCGATCGTCAGGTCCGCGTTGATGATGCCGTCTTCCTCCACGTATTCGACTGCGATCTGCTCGTCGGAGGTGAGCTTTTCCTGCTTGATCCTTAGAAGGCGTCCCGCCGTCGTTTTTCGATCGCCGACCGTCATCGCGATCCGGACCTGCGCGACGCCGCCCTTTCCGCGATACCAGGGGTGATCGTCGATCGCCCACGCGATGCGGATCGGGCGTTTGAGACCCAGGTGATGGGCGACGACCTTGCGACTGAATCCCTGTGCGATCTTGTTCGTCGTCACGAAGCCGAACCGTTTCAGGATCGGCCCCGCAAGCTGGACGGCCGACCGATCCCACCAGCACATCACGAAGTCCGCGCCGCCGGGGACGTTCGGATAGGCGGCCCAGACGGCTGAGGCATAGCCGTGTCCGTATTCGCCGCGCAGGTCGCTTCCTGCGATGAACGGTGGATTCCCGACGATGAACTCGGCGTCCGGCCAGTCCGGCCGCCGGGCCTTCGGATAGGTCTCGACGGGTCTGCCATCTATCTCGACGATCGTCGGAAGCGGATAGCCGTCCCAGGTCAAGACGGCATCGTAGCCTTCGCCGCGTCCGAAGTTGATGTTCTTGAAGGCGCGCAGGATCGGCTCGGACGGGTGTCCGGTGCGGGTCCGGTAATGCTGCTGAAGGTACCCGATCCACACCACGAGCTCGGCGATCGCGGCGGCGCGCGGGTTCAGTTCCAAACCGAGGAACTGGTGCGGATCGACGGTTTCGCGATCCAGCCCCATGTTCTCGGCCTCGCCCAGGCGCGCCAGCGTCTCCAGCACCTCGCCTTCGAGGGTCTTCATCAGCTCGAGCGCGACGTACAGGAAGTTGCCGGTGCCGCAGGCCGGATCGAGGACGCGGGTGGCGCAGAGCGTGCGGTGGAACGCACGCACGTGGCCGACCGCCGCCTTCTCGTCCCCGCCCTGGTGGGCGGTCTCCGCTCTCATGAGCGCCGCCTGCCAGTCGGCCCGGAGCGGCTGCATCACGGTCGCCTCGACGAGACGCTGCACGTAGACGCGCGGCGTGTAATGCGCGCCGAGCCGTCGCCGCTCCGCCTTGTCCAGGGCCTGCTCCAGCAGCGTGCCGAAGATCGCGGGATCGACCTCCGTCCAGTCCTTCCGGGCGGCCGCCAGCAGCTCCCCGATCTCCTCGCGCGCCAGCGGGAACGCCGTCGCATTGGAGAACAGGTTGCCGTTGAAGAGGCGCAGGTGCTGCTGGAACCCCGAGAAGAAGCGATCCTGCTCCCGCGGCGCGTCCATCTTGGCCCAGAGGTCCGAGAGGAGCGGAGCGAAGACGCCCGGGCTTTCGGCGCATTCTGCCAGCAGTTTGGTGAACTTGCCCTTCGGCAGCAGGTCCACGCCCTCGGCGAACATCGTGAAAATGCAGCGCATCAGGAAGTGGGCGACCTCCTCGGGCGCATGGTCCGCCTCGAGCGCCTTGCTCACGGCGGCGAGCCGCGCGGCGATCTCGCGGGTGGCCCTGGCCGCATGCCGCGCCGGATCGAGGCTGCCTGGGTCGGTCCAGATCGCCGCGAGCCGGGTGCGCACCGCCGGGTCGCGCAGGTCTTCGAGAAAGATGCGGAAGCCCTGGCGGTCGGGAAACGGCACGTAGGCCCGCCCGGTCCCGGAGAAATCGGCGAACACCTCCAGCGCGTGGCCGACATCGCAGGTGATGAGGAAGGGCGGTGCCACATGCTCGGGATCCAACAGGAAGACGTAGCCTTCCGCTTGGCGCCGGGCGTTCTGCATCATCACGTCCCAGCCCTTCGCGGCGGCCCGGCGCCCGAGCTGTTCTGGTTCGGCGGCAAGCCGGGAGAGCTGGGCGGCGGAGACCTGCCGCGGCGCGTTCTTCGCGCCGGGAAAGCGCGATTGCTTGGCTTCGAGGATGAAGTGCCCGCGCCGGTAGAGGTCGATGCGCCGGGGAGCCGTACCGCCGTCGCCCGCGCGCAGGCGCACGGCGCGCTCGAAGGCGTAGTCGTTGCGGGCGGTGTCGCCGCCGGCCGGCTCCGGTCGGGGTACGCCGAGCACGTCGCAGAGCTCGCTGAGGAACATCTGGTAGTTCGCGCGCTCCGCACCGCCCTCGCGTGCGGTCCAGCGTTCGATGAAGCCCTCGACGTCCAAACCCGTCTCCCCCCGCCGAACGGAAGGAAATCTCATCCAGGTCGAGAAATCAACCTCAAGTCATATACTGGATTGGCTTCGGAAGATCGCTCTCCCTCGAAAGTACCCGCGGTAACTGAAAATAATCAATGTTTTAGATCGACTTGCTAAAATTTCAGCATATGCGCATATCGCTCGAGGGCCGATCACCAGCGCCATTCTGGAGAAAAAATAAATCTAGAGTCTCCCAAGCATGGCGGACGCAAACGAAAAGAGGGCCGCCTTGCGGCGACCCTCTTTCCGACCTTGCGATGGTGGCTGGGACTTAGAAGTCCATCCCGCCGCCCATGCCGCCCATGCCGCCGCCGCCGCCCATGGAGGCGCCGCTGTCCTTCTTCGGAGAGTCGGCGATCATGGCCTCGGTGGTGACGAGCAGGCCGGCGACCGAGGCCGCGTCCTGCAGGGCGGTGCGCACGACCTTGGCCGGGTCGATGATGCCGGCCTGGATCATGTCGACGTACTCTTCCGTCTGGGCGTTGAAGCCGTAGGTCTCGGAAGAGGTGTTGTCGGTGATCTTGCCGACGACGATGGAGCCCTCGACGCCCGAGTTCTGGGCGATCTGACGGATCGGGGCCTCGAGCGCCTTCAGCACGATCTTGATGCCGGCCTGGACGTCGGGGTTGTCGCTCGAGAGGGCGGCGACCGCCTTCTTGGCGCGGAGCAGGGCGGTGCCGCCGCCGGGGACGATGCCCTCTTCGACAGCCGCGCGGGTGGCGTTGAGCGCGTCGTCGACGCGGTCCTTCTTCTCCTTGACCTCGACCTCGGTCGCGCCGCCGACGCGGATGACCGCGACGCCGCCGGCGAGCTTGGCCAGGCGCTCCTGGAGCTTCTCACGGTCGTAGTCCGAGGTGGTCTCCTCGATCTGCGCCTTGATCTGCCCGACGCGGGCCTCGATGTCGGCCTTCTCGCCCGAACCGTCGATGATCGTGGTGGTCTCCTTCTCGATGCGGATCCGCTTGGCGCGGCCGAGCATCGGCAGGGTGACGTTCTCGAGCTTGATGCCGAGGTCCTCGGCGATCATCTGACCCTGGGTCAGGATCGCGATGTCCTCGAGCATCGCCTTGCGGCGGTCGCCGAAGCCCGGAGCCTTCACGGCCGCGACCTTGAGGCCGCCGCGCAGCTTGTTCACCACGAGGGTGGCCAGCGCCTCGCCCTCGATGTCCTCGGCGATGATGACCAGCGGCTTGCCGGTCTGCACCACGGCCTCGAGCACCGGCAGCATCGCCTGGAGCGACGACAGCTTCTTCTCGTGGATGAGGATGTAGGGGTCCTCGAGCTCGGCGACCATCTTCTCCGCGTTCGTGATGAAGTACGGGGAGAGGTAGCCGCGGTCGAACTGCATGCCCTCGACGACGTCGAGCTCGGTCTCGGCGGTCTTCGCCTCCTCGACCGTGATCACGCCCTCGTTGCCGACCTTCTGCATGGCGTGGGCGATCATCTCGCCGATTTCCTTGTCGCCGTTCGACGAGATCGTGCCGACCTGGGCGACCTCCTCGGACGAGGCGACCTTCTTGGAGCGCGCGATGATGTCCTTCACCGCGGCGGCCGTGGCGAGGTCGATGCCGCGCTTCAGGTCCATCGGGTTCATGCCGGCGGCGACGTACTTGGCGCCTTCGCGGACGATCGCCTGGGCGAGCACGGTCGCGGTGGTGGTGCCGTCACCGGCGATGTCGTTGGTCTTCGAGGCCACTTCGCGCACCATCTGGGCGCCCATGTTCTCGAACTTGTCGGCGAGCTCGATCTCCTTGGCGACGGTGACGCCGTCCTTGGTGATGCGCGGCGCGCCGAAGCTCTTCTCGATCACGACGTTGCGGCCCTTGGGGCCGAGCGTCACCTTGACGGCATCTGCGAGGATGTCGACGCCACGGAGCATCTTGTCGCGCGCGTCGGAGGAGAAACGAACGTCTTTCGCTGCCATGTGCAGGATTCCTTTTCGTTAGTGGGGAAGCCCCAAGACCGGTTCGGGCCTCGAAGGGCGGTTTAAGTCAGGTGTCCGAAGACCTTAGGCGACGACGCCCATGATGTCGGATTCCTTCATGATCAGGAGGTCCTGACCGTCGATCTTGACCTCGGTGCCCGACCACTTGCCGAACAGGACGCGGTCGCCGGCCTTGACGTCGAGCGCGTTGATGCGGCCGGCCTCGTCGCGGGCGCCCGGGCCGACGGCGACGATCTCGCCTTCCTGCGGCTTCTCCTTGGCGGTGTCGGGGATGATGATGCCGCCCTTGGTCTTCTCTTCGCCTTCGATGCGGCGGACGACGACCCGGTCGTGCAGCGGACGGAACTTCATGAGCTGCCCTCTTGTTTGAATTCGCGAAACGGCGTTGATGCCGCGGTGGTCCGCGTCCAACCCTGCCGTTAGCACTCTAGAAAGATGAGTGCCAAGGCTGCGGGCGAGATAGCCGCGGCCCCTTGGCGAGTCAAGTCTGTCGCACCCTGCGACGGCCGTCGCACGCCGGGTTTCTCCCCTGATCGCACGCGCCGACGGAAGATCCTGCCATGCTGAGCCTGCACGGACCGGAGGGCGCGCTCGCGCCGAGCGAGGCGGGCGGCGCCGCCGTCCCGACGCAGGCCGTGTGGATCGACCTCAACGACCCGACGCCCGAGGAGGCCCGCGCGGTCGAGGAGGCCACCGGCATCCGGGTGCCCTCGCGCAAGGCGCTGTCGGAGGTCGAGAGTTCGAGCCGCCTGCGCCGGCTGAAGAACGGCCTGTCGCTCTCGACGCCGATGATCACCTTCGAGAGCACCGATTCGGTCCTGAACCCACTCGGCTTCGTGCTGACGAAGGACCACCTCGTGACGGTGCGATTCCATGAGCTGCGCGCCTTCGCCGAGGTGCGCAAGCGGGTCCACGAGGGCGAGGAGGCCAAGACCGGGATCGCGGTCTTCCTGCTGCTGATGGAGGAGCTCGTCGACAGCCTGGCCGACTCCCTGGAGGACATGGGCGCCGAGCTCGACAGGCTCTCCACCCGCATCTTCGACTTCGACGTGCGCGCCCGGCCCGCGAAATCCGACGAGGCGGCGCCCCCGCGCCGGCGGGACTTGGCGCTGCGGCGCATCCTGCGGGGCATTGCCCGCCGCGGGAAGGTGCTCGGCAAGATCCGGGCGAGCCTGCTCGGGCTCGAGCGCATCGTGCCCTTCGTCGCCGGCGCCTGCGAGCAGGTGCTGGCTCAGGAGGAGACCGACGCCCGCTTCGAGACGATCCGCCGGGACATCGAATCCCTCGACGAGTTCGAGACGCGGCTCTCGGAGAACGTCCAGTTCCTCCTCGACGCGGCCCTGGGCCTGATCAACATCGAACAGAACAACGTCTTCCGCGTGCTCACCGTCGTCTCGGTGGTCGGCGTTCCGCCGACGATGATCGCCTCGATGTACGGGATGAACTTCAAGCACATGCCCGAGCTCGACTGGGCCTACGGCTACCCCTACGCCCTAAGCCTGATCCTCGCCAGCGCGATCATCCCGATCGTGGTGTTCCGGATCAAGGGCTGGTTCTGAGACGCATCAGACGGAGAGCCGCCGCTCGACCGCGGCGAGGATCGTCTCGCGCACGCCGTCGAGGTTTTCGGCGATCTCGGCGTTGGTGATGCGCAGGATCGCGAAACCGCAGGATTCAAGGGTACGGGTGCGCGCCGCATCCCGCTCGCATTCCTGCATCGTGGAATAGGTCGCGCCATCCACTTCCACGATGAGGTTCGCCTGGATGCAGACGAAATCCGCAACATAGCGATCGATGGGGCACTGGCGCCGGAACTTTCAATCATTCAGTTGGCGCCTTCGGAGCACGGGCCAGAGCTTGGCTTCGGCTCGCGTCTGCGTGCGACGCAAACCCCGCGCGTAAGCGATCTGCTCCATAAAGGCCTCACGGCGCGACGGTGGCGGAAATCCCGCGTTTTCCGAGACATGGCTCCTTCTCCCAGGGGGAGAAGGTTGGGATGAGGGGCGTAACGCCACCGAACTGCGCGCGATGTCGACAGCGTCGGCCGATCGACGAGCCCATGTCGCTGCCGGACCGAATCCGGCAGACACGTTGCGACCGGCGCGGTCCTTCCTGACGCCTCACGCCCCTCATCCTGTCCTTCTCCCCCTGGGAGAAGGGACCCGCGCACTATCCCACGATCGCCGAGAAATCCGCGACTTCGCGGGTGGCGGCGCGGAGCGCGTTGAGGAGGGTGAGGCGGTTCTCGCGCAGGCGCGGGTCGTCGGCGTTGACGGTGACGTGCTCGAAGAAGGCGTCCACCGGGGCGCGGAGCTGCGAGAGCGCCCGCATCGCGCCGGCAAAGTCCTCCTTCGCGACCGCGGCCGAGGCCTCGGTCCGGGCGGTCGCCAGCGCCTCGGCGAGCGCCCGCTCCTCGGGCTGGCCAGAGGCGGCGAGCGCGGCGTCGGGCTCGGCGTCGTAGGCGCGGCCGTCCTTCTTCTCCTCGATCCGGAGGATGTTCGAGGCGCGCTTCACCCCCGCGAGCAGGTTCTTGCCGTCCTCGGTGTCGAGGAAGGCGCCGAGCGCCTCGACGCGGCGGACGACCATCAGCAGGTCGTCCTGGCCTGGAAGCGCGAAGACCGCGTCGATCAAGTCGTGGCGGGCGCCTTTTTCGCGGAGGTAGACTTTGAGGCGATCGGCGAAAAAGGTGAGAAGACTTCCTTTGCCATCGACCAAATCCGCAAAACTCGACCCGGGGATACCCGCATTTTTTACAATATCCAAAGTCGTGCGCTGGCTTGGGATACCCTCGTTATGGCTTCGCTTGAAGTAGCTTGATCCGTCTGGAGTCAATGACCTTGCAAGATGAGCGAACGCAAAAGCCTGCGTCAGACTCAGTCTTAGCGAACAATCGACCGCGAGTCGCACGACCCCCAAAGCCGCGCGCCGCAATGCATACGGGTCCTTGCTTCCAGTCGGCTTCTCGTCGATCGCCCAGAACCCGACCAGCGTGTCGAGCTTGTCGGCCAGCGCCACCGCCACCGAGACGGGGTCGGTCGGCACCCGGTCGGACGGCCCGACCGGCTTGTAATGCTCCTCGATCGCAGCGCAGACGCTCGGGTGCTCGCCCTGGAGAGCGGCATAGCGAGCCCCCATCAAACCCTGCAGCTCGGGGAACTCGCCAACCATCTCGGTGACGAGGTCGGCCTTGGCGAGGCGCGCGGCGCGCTCCGCCAGCTCGGGATCGGCGCCGACCAGCGGCGCCAGTTCCTTCGCGAGCGCCGCGATGCGCTGCACCCGCTCGCCCTGCGTCCCGAGCTTCTCGTGGAACACGATGGTGTCGAGCCTCTGTAGTCGGTCTTCGAGGCGGATCGCCTTGTCCGTCTCCCAGAAGAACTTCGCGTCCGAGAGCCGGGCGCGGACGACGCGCTCGTTGCCGGCGGTGATCGCGGCCCCGCCGTCCGAGGCGACGAGGTTCGAGACCAGAATGAAGGCCGGCGCCAGCGCGCCGCCGGCTTCACGCACCACGAAGCATTTCTGGTTGGCGCGGATGGTCGCGCGCACCGCCTCGCCCGGGATGTCGAGGAAGCTTTGGTCGAAGGTGCCCATCAGCACCACCGGCCATTCCACGAGGCCGGCGACCTCCTCCAGCAGGCCCTCGTCCTCCACAAGTTCGAGGCCGCGGGCGAAGGCGAGGTCGCGGGCGTCGTGCAGGATGATGTCCTTGCGGCGGTCCGCGTCGAGCACGACCTTGGCGCGCTCCAGGTTCTGGACGTAGTCGTCGAAGCGCCGCACCTCGATCGCTTCCGGCGCCAGGAAGCGGTGGCCGTAGGTCGTCGCCCCGGCCACGATCCCGCCGACCTCGAACGGCACCACGTCCGGCGTCTCGGTCTCCGGGCCGAAGGTCGCGACGATCGATTGCAGCGGACGCACCCAGCGCAAGGCCCCCGCCTGCGCCGAGGCCGCGCCCCAGCGCATGGATTTCGGCCAGGGGAAGCTCTTGATGATCGCGGGCAGGATCTCGGCCAGCACGTCCAGCGTCGCGCGGCCGGGCCTCTCGATCACCGCGAGGTAGAACTCACCCTTCTTCGGGTCGACGACGGTCTGCGCCTGGTCGAGGCTCGTCAGGCCGGCGCCGCGCAGGAAGCCTTGCACCGCCGCATCCGGCGCGCCGACCTTCGGCCCGCGCCGCTCCTCGCGCACGGCC
>NZ_VRUX01001189.1:0-627 GCF_008039885.1 Methylobacterium sp. WL103 | reverse complement strand
GGCTCCGGCGGCATGTCCCGGCAGCAGGCAGGCCCCGATCAGGCAGGCCCCGATCAGGCAGGCCTCGATCAGACGTGTCTCGATCAGACGTGCCGCGCCACGGACGGCGACGCCCCGCGACCCGATGCCGTCCGCCCTGTTCCGGTGCCGCATCGCCCTGGTCCCCCGCACGTTCCGAACTGCGGTATAGCAAAGGCTATAATCGCGGCAATCCTGCCTTTGCCGGCCCGGGTGTTCCTCTCGGCGACGTTGCAAAAATGCCCCGGGATCGACGACACGACGATGACGCCGGGCGACGGGCTCAGGCGGGGCCGGTCGCGACCGGGCGGCTCGGGTCGGCGCCCCATTCCGACCAGGAGCCGTCGTAGAGGGCGCGGGCCGGGCGGCCGATCTGCTCCAGCGCCAGGGCGACGATCGCCGCGGTGACGCCGGAGCCGCAGGTGGTGACGACCGGGCGGTCGGGGTCGATCCCGTTTTCGGCGAACACCGCGCGGAGCGCGTCCGGCGCCTTGAGATGCCCGTCGGCCAGCAGCGCGGCGTAATGCAGGTTCCGGGCGCCCGGCATGTGCCCGGGGCGGACGCCGGGACGGGGCTCGGCCTCCTCGCCGCGGAAGCGGGGCGCGGAGC
>NZ_VRUX01001188.1:0-628 GCF_008039885.1 Methylobacterium sp. WL103 | reverse complement strand
CGCACGGCGTGGCGACGGAGGCCGGCTTCGTCGAGCGGCTGGCGCTGTTCTTCGCCAACCACTTCGCGGTCTCGGCCGACAAGGGGCCGGTCCGCGTGCTCGCCGGCGCCTTCGAGCGCGAGGCGATCCGCCCGCACGTGCTCGGGCGCTTCGCCGACATGCTGCGCGCCGTGCAGCGCCACCCGGCGATGCTGATCTACCTCGACAACCAGCGCTCCGTCGGCCCGGGCTCGGTGGCCGGCGCGCGCCGCGGCCTCGGCCTCAACGAGAACCTCGCCCGCGAGACCCTGGAATTGCACACGCTGGGCGTCGACGGCGGCTACGGCCAGGCCGACGTCACGGCGCTGGCCGCGGTCCTCACCGGGCGCGGCTGGGTGCCGCCGCGGGCCGACCGGCCGGATGCCGGGCGCTTCCTGTTCAGTCCCAACCGGCATGAGCCGGGCCCGGCGACGATCCTCGGCCGGACCTACGAACCGGGCGGGCTGGAGCAGGGCGACGCGGTGCTGGACGCGCTCGCGCGCCACCCGGCGACCGCCCACCACCTCGCCCGCAAGCTCGCGACCCACTTCATCGCCGACGACCCGCCGGACGGCGCGGTGGCGCGCCTCGCCACCGCCTACCGCGAGGG
>NZ_VRUX01001187.1:0-628 GCF_008039885.1 Methylobacterium sp. WL103 | reverse complement strand
GGAACGGGGTACGGGTCTCGACCACGTGCTCGACGGTGTTGCCGTGAAAGGTCGGCGTGCCCTCGATGCCGTGGCGGCGACGCAGGGCTAGGCTCGACGCTCCTGGATGCCAGACGCGCATCACCCACCGGAACGACGGATGCAGGGTCGGCGCGTGGGTGGTGGCGCGGGCCAGTGGCAGGCCGAGCCCCGAGAGGCACGCGCTGAACCCGTCGAGAAGGGCTGCCGCGTCCGCCGCTTCGCGACCCGGCCCCATCAACCATCCCGTCGCCTGCGCAACCGCCTCGGACGAAGATTGGGACGAACGTGTCACGGCAGTTCTTTCATCAAGAATTCGGATCGATGCCATAGCGCGGATCAGACGAGGCCGAGCACGTGGATCAGGCCGAGGCTGACGGCGCCGAGGGCGAGGAGCGAGGCGACCACCGCGAAGGTCACCCGCGCCCCGGCCTTGGCGACGCTGCGCACGTCGACCCCGAGGCCGAGCGCCGCCATCGAGACCACGGTCAGCACGTTGGCGGTCTCCGACATCGGCGCGAGCGCAACCTGCGGGACCAGCCCGGCCGAGCGAAGGCCCGCGAGCGCAAGGAAGGCGAGGATGAACCACGGCACCAGGCGGTGGATCGCG
>NZ_VRUX01001186.1:0-629 GCF_008039885.1 Methylobacterium sp. WL103 | reverse complement strand
CTGGCGATCCGCGGCGACCTGTCCGCGCCGGCCGCCGGAGCGGCGGCGGAGCAGCCGGTGGTGCTGGTCGAGAGCCCGGCCAAGGCGCTGGCGACCCCGATCGCGCTGGGCCAGCTCCAGCGCGTGCTGAACGAGGCGCTGCCCGACGTGGTGCTGTCGCGGGTCGTCGCCGACGTCGAGCGCAGCGGCAAGATCGGCGCCGACGAGCGCGCCTTCCTCGACCAGGCCTTCGCCGAGCAGCGCGCCAAGAAGGAACCGTTCAGTTTCGCCTCCCTGGTGGAGCGGCGCAGCACCGCGGCCGGCGCCGCCAACGAGCGGGTGCGCTACTATGCCGGCGCGATCACCGCGGTGTTCCTGCTGTTCGCCGCGATGCAGGGGGCGATGTCGCTCACCGAGGAGCGCGCCACCGGCCTCGCCGACCGGCTGATGGCCGGTCCGGGCGGGCTCGCGGTGATCGTGCTCGGCAAGTTCGCGTTCCTCACCCTCCAGGGCGTCGCCCAGGCCGGGCTGATCTTCGCGGCCGCGGCCCTGTTCTACGGCGTCGAGATCGGGCCGCACTGGCCGGCCTTCCTCGTCACCTGCGTCCTGGTCTCGGCGATGGCGGCCGGGCTGGCGCTCGCCGCCTGCGC
>NZ_VRUX01001185.1:0-629 GCF_008039885.1 Methylobacterium sp. WL103 | reverse complement strand
CTCTGGAACGAGGGCCGCGCGGCCCTCGTTCCAGAGGACGCCGTCCGCGCTTGCGCCGGGCACGCCCACCGCGATGACGATCTCGGCGGTGCCGGGCACGGCCTCGGGGCTGCCTTCGCCGACGATGGCGATCGAGTGCAGGGCGCCGAGCCAATCGGGGCGCGCGGCCGGAAGCGACGAGAGCCAGAGCACGGCGTCGGCCTCCCCGGCCGAGACCTGGCGCACGGCGTCGAAGCGCCAGGGATCGTGCTCGGGCACCTTGCGGCCGAAGCCCGTGCGCGGGGCCTGACCCGTGGTCCAGGCCGAGACCTGGACGACCGCGCGGTCCTGGTCGGAATCACCGAGCGAGAGCGCGAAGCAGCGCGTGACCTCGTTCACGTCCCGCACCAGACCCTGCAACATCTCGACGCCGAGCTCGCCGAGCTCGGCCGGGTCGTACAGGACCACGCCGTACTGTGCGGCGTAGAGGACGCGGGCGATCCCGTTGAGCGGCGACTCGTCCTTCAGGTGGCCCTTCGCGTAGGCGCGGAGCAGGGCGAGGTCGGAGGGCAGCGCCTCGGCGGAGGCGCCCCCGACGGAGAGCACCTGGCGGTCGGCTCCGGCCGCCCGGCCGCGCACCGGCTTGCCTC
>NZ_VRUX01001184.1:0-631 GCF_008039885.1 Methylobacterium sp. WL103 | reverse complement strand
CCTCGGGCTCGCCGCCCGCGAGTTCGCGGGCAAGCTCGAGACCATCGAGCACCTCAACGTGACGCCGGACCTGCTGGCCGCCGCGCTCGGCGAGTTCCGCAGGCCCGCGCCGTCGCCCGCCTTGCCGCGCTAGGGGCTTGGCATGATGGGAAGCGTGCCATGAGAGGAAGCGTGCCATGAGAGGAAGCGTGCCATGAGAGGAAGCGTGCCATGGCGGTGATCGCCCCGCGCGCGGTGTTCGTGATCCGCGAGACCGATTACGAGGCGCTGCTCGCCCGGCACGCGACCCGCGGCCAAGCCCGGTTCTTCCTGGAGAGCCGAGGCCAAAACCTGGCCGAGGTGGAGGCGCGCCACGCCCGCTTCCACGCAGTGCTCGCGCAGGCGCGGGCGGCGGTGCCGGGGGAGTGGCGACAGGCGCTGGCGCGACGCGGCGACCTCGACCGCTTCCTGTTCGCTCCCGAGGATGTGGTCGTGACGGTGGGCCAGGACGGGCTCGTGGCCAACGTGGCCAAGTACCTGCGCGACCAGCCGGTGCTCGGCGTCAACCCGGCGCCCGACCTCTACGACGGCGCCCTCGCACGTCTCGCGGTGGAGCGCCTTGGTGCGCTGCTGCCGGCGAGCGCCGCCGGGG
>NZ_VRUX01001183.1:0-637 GCF_008039885.1 Methylobacterium sp. WL103 | reverse complement strand
GGGCGCGGCGGCTGTGCCGAGGACCGCCTCGGCGTCGCGCGCCCGTCCGGCGATCCGCGCCTGCCACAGGCACAGCGACGGCGTGACGCCGAGCTCCATGGCCAGCGCCGCCAGCATCGTCAGCGACGGGACGCCCGTGAGCCACAGGCCGAGCAGCCGTGCGAGCCCGCCGAGCACGACGACGAGGGTCAGGAACCGGAACAGGCGTCCCTTTTCCTCGATCCCGGGGACGCAGGTGAGGAACAGGATGCCGACGCCGGTAAGCAGGCCGGAGAGATAGCGGAAATGGCTGTCCGCGGAGATGTTGGGCACGCCGCCCTCCATCCCGTTGATGCCGAAGACCACGCCGTACAATCCGGCGGCGACCGGCACGATCGCCGCCACCGCCACCACGCGCTGAAGCGCCTGCCGTTCCGTCATCATGCCGTTCGGTTACGCGTGGGCACCCGGACGCACAACCCGCAGAGCGGGCGGACGATCCGTCAGGCCTTCTCACCCTTCAGGCGCTTGTTGCACTTGCTCCAGTATTGCGGCCACTTCGGCCCCTGCGACACCTTCTCGGCGTCGGCCAGCGCCCGCCACTGGGCGCCGCAGGTCTTCTGGCGCTGGCGCGCCGCCGTCTGCCCGGCGCTCGGCG
>NZ_VRUX01001182.1:0-639 GCF_008039885.1 Methylobacterium sp. WL103 | reverse complement strand
GGCCGCAACCGGTGCGACCGTGCCTCGGCCCGCCGGCGCCCAGCCCACGAGCGAGGCCCGCAAGGAGTCGGCGATGAAGGCGGCGAATCAGGCCGAGATGCTCAAGGCGCAGAAGGCGTCCGCCGCCCGCGACAAGGCCTGGGACACGCGCACCCGCGCCTCGATGTCCTCGATCTGCAAGGGCTGCTGAGCGGCGCGCCGAGGCGTCGCACCGGCCGTGATCCGCTTCGAGGGCGTCTCCAAGCACTTCCCCGGGGCGCCAGGCCCCGCCGTCGACCGGCTCGACCTGACGATCCCCGAGGGCAGCACCTCCGTGCTGATCGGGCCTTCGGGCTGCGGCAAGTCGACGACGCTGCGGCTGGTCAACCGGCTGATCGACCCGGATGCCGGGCGCATCACCCTCGGTGGGCGCGATGTCGCGACCACGGACCCGATCGCCCTGCGCCGCGGCATCGGCTACGTGCTGCAGGGGGTTGGCCTGTTTCCCCATCGCAGCGTCGCCGAGAACGTCGCCACCGTCCCCGGCTTGCTGGGCTGGCCGAAGGCGCGGATCGCCGGCCGCGTCGACGCGATGCTCGATCTCGTCGGCCTCGATCCGGCGACCTATCGCGACCGCCGCCCGGACGCGCTCTCCGGCGG
>NZ_VRUX01001181.1:0-642 GCF_008039885.1 Methylobacterium sp. WL103 | reverse complement strand
GCGCTCGGCGGCGCCTGCTGCGCGACGCTCGGCGGTGCGTCCTGGCCGCGGCCCGGCACGACGACGAGGCGCTGGATCTCGCCCCGCAGGTAGGCCTGCAGGAACGCCTGGTAGTCCTTGAACGAGACGCAGCCGTTCGAGGCGCCGGTCGGCCCGAGCATGTAGGTGTGGGCGAGGAGGCCGACCCGGCCGTAGACCGCACCGCTGCCGCCGACGGGGGTGAGGCGGATCGCGCGGACGCCGTGGAACAGGTCCTCCCGCTCGGTGAGGTCGTAGGTGCCGGGCGGCGTCGCGCCCCGCATGCGCACGTGGGCGTTGCGCGGGTCGTCCATGATCTCGCCGAGGCCGGAATGCGCTTCCAGCTTCGTGCCGTTGGGCAGCGTCACGATGCGCGCGCTGATGTCGTAGACGGCGACCGCCGCCGGGTCGGGGTTCGCCGGGGGCACGATCCGCTGCCGCGGCAGGGTCGCGGGAGACGGCGTCTCGAGGGCGGCGTAGGCCATAGTCGGCGTCGACGTGCGCTCGATCCCGAAGAACTTTTCCAGGAAGTTGCGGTCGTCGGGGGCGGGCGCCGGGATCGCCGCGGTCCGGGTGCGGCGCGACGCCTGCCTGTCGGCGCGGCGCGTCGTCTCGGTGCCGGCC
>NZ_VRUX01001180.1:0-643 GCF_008039885.1 Methylobacterium sp. WL103 | reverse complement strand
ACGGGGCGGCGACCGCGATGGCGCGGCTCGGCGCGCGCCTGATGGCGCACGACCTTTCCGAGGTCGGCATCAACGTCGACTGCGCGCCCGTCCTCGACGTGCCGGAGCCCGGCGCCCACGACATCATCGGCGACCGGGCCTACGCCACGACGCCGAGCCAAGTGGCCGAGATCGGCCGGGCGGTGGCCGAGGGCCTGATGGCCGGCGGGGTGCTCCCGGTGATGAAGCACATCCCCGGGCACGGCCGCGCCGCCTGCGACAGCCATCACGGCCTTCCGGTCGTCGAGGCCAGCCTCGAATCCCTGGCCGCCCAGGACTTCGGGCCCTTCCGCGCGCTCGCCGACCTGCCGATGGCGATGAGCGCCCACGTGGTGTTCACGCAGATCGACCCCGACCGGCCCGCCACCCAGTCGCGGACCGTGATCGCCGACGTGATCCGCGGCATGATCGGCTTCGACGGCCTGCTGATGACCGACGACCTCTCGATGCACGCGTTGACCGGTCCGTTCAGGGCGCGGGCGGAGGCGGCCTTCGAAGCCGGCATCGACGTGGCGCTCCATTGCAACGGCGACGCGGACGAGATGCGCGCCGTCGCCGAGGGGACGCCGGCGCTGGAAGGCGACGCCCTTCGCCGCGCCGAGGC
>NZ_VRUX01000117.1:0-9937 GCF_008039885.1 Methylobacterium sp. WL103 | reverse complement strand
CGCCGTCAACCGCGCCGCGCGGGCGGGCAGGCCTAGGGAGTCGAGGAAGTCGCGCTGGTCGACCGGGCCGTGGATCGCGGCGCCCGCCTCCGAGGCCGCGCGTGCCAGCGCCGGGAAGTCGACGTGGACCGTGAGGTCGGCCTCGCCCGGCGCGTCGAGCGGCCCGACGAAGCGATGCGCCGCCACCGCCTGCAGCGTATCGCCGAAGCCCGGCCGGGCATGACCGTAATCGATCACCAGAACGGCACCGCCCTGGTCGCGGACGCGTCGCGCCAGGGCACGGGTCAGGTCGAGCGCGAGCGCGGGCAGGGTCATCACGGCGCCCTCAACTGCGACGGCGCCGATCGCGGGGTTCGGGTCCGGTGCGAGCCCGAAGGCGAGCGCACCGTCCGAGACGCCGACCAGCCGCTCGCACCACCCGCGGGCGGTGCGCACGAACTGGCGCACGGGCAGGCAGTCGAAGAACTCGTTGGCGACCACGATGGCCGGGCCGTGCGGCACCGCGGCGACGTCGGCATGCCAGGTCGGCGCGGCGGCCGCGAGCGCCGCCGTCTGCGCCGTCTGCAAGACCGGGCTGGTCTCGACGAGATGGAGGTCGATCGCGGCCGTCGGCGCCACGGTGCGCAGCGCCCGCAGCGCGTCGGCCATCAATGTGCCGCGCCCGGGGCCGAGCTCGACCAGGCGCAGCGGGGCCGGCGTCCCCATCGCAGCCCAGACCGAGGCGATCCAGATCCCGATCAGCTCGCCGAACATCTGGCTGATCTCGGGGGCGGTGGTGAAGTCGCCGCGCGGGCCCAAGGGGTCGCGGGTGTAGTAGTACCCGTGCACCGGATGCCCAAGGCAAAGCGCCATGTAGCGGTCGATCCCGATCGGGCCGGTCTCGCGGACTAGCGTGGCGATCTCGGCGCCGAGCGGCGTAGCGCTCAAGGCCGCACCGAACCGTCCGGTGCCGGCGCCATGGGAACCGGGGAGGCCTCGGCCGGGTGTCGTGGTCGCGTCACGCCGCGGGCGGCGAGCCCGATGAAGACGAGCCCGACGAGGGCCATCGGGACGCAGAGCAGCATGCCCATGGTCACGCCGCCGCCCAGCGGCCCGAGATGGGCGCCGAACAGGTAGCCGAGTTGGCGGTCCGGCTCACGGAACAGCTCGCACACGGTCCGGGTGACGGCGTAGCCGAGGACGAAGATGCCGCCGAGAAGGCCCGGCTTCCGGAAGCCGAAGCGGTTCACCGCCAGCGCCATCACAATGAACAGCAGCAACCCCTCGGTCGCGGCCTCGTAGAGCTGGCTCGGGTGGCGCGGCAGCGGGCCGCCGGTGGGGAAGACGACGGCGTAGGCGAAGTCGGGCGCGACCCGGCCCCACAGCTCGCCGTTCACGAAGTTGGCGATGCGGCCGAAAAACAGCCCGATCGGCACCACCACGGCGGCGAGGTCGAGCGGCGTGTAGCCACCGAGCTTGCGCGAGCGCGCGAACAGCAGCATCGCCAGCACCGCCCCGAGGAAGCCGCCGTGGAACGACATGCCGCCATTGCGGATCGCCAGGATCTCCATCGGATCGTCGAGGTACATCGGCAGATTGTAGAACAGCACGTAGCCGATCCGCCCGCCGAGGACGACGCCGAGCGCCACCCAGACGATCATGTCGTCGATGTCCACGGTGGTCGGACGGCGCACCACGCCCCAGTAGCGCTCGGCCATCACGAGGCGGCGCGCATAGAACCACCCGCCGATCAGCCCGGCGATGTAGGCCAGGGCGTACCACTTGATGGTGATCGGCCCGATCGCGACGGCGACCGGGTCGATGGCCGGAAAGGGCAGGGCGAAAAGCATCGGGGCCTCCCGTGGAAACGGCGGCATTGGACGCGGGGGCTGGGGGGCGTCAAGCCCGGGGTGTCGGTCCTGGGTTCGGCTCGCGACTCGATATCAGACGGGCGACGTCCATGCGCCTTGAAAGGTTAGTCGAGTTAGCTAAGATCGCGACGTTTCGCGATGAGAGTTCGCCATGCAGGTCACCGTTCACGCAGCGAAGACTCAGCTGTCCAAGCTGATCGAGGCGGCTTTGCGTGGCGAGGAGGTCATCATCGCCCGCGGAAGCGAGCCCGTCGTACAACTGGTCGCCATCCCGAAGACCACCTTCAAGATCGGGCTCTTGGAAGGTCAGGTCGCAGGTTCGGGTCCCGATTTCTTCGAACCAATGAACGCCGAGGAACTCGCCCTGTGGGAGGGTGAGCGTTGAGCGCAAGTCTCCTTCTGGACACGCATACCTGGGCTTGGTCGCTGACGAACGATCGTCGCCTCTCGCAGGTGGCACGGCAGAGCATATCTGCCGCTACGACCGTTTATGTGAGTCCGATCACGTTCTTCGAGATCGGTCAGAAGGTCCGCCTCGGCAAATGGCCAGACATGGCCCCCTTCGCCGACAGCCTCGTTGACCTCCTACTGAGGCAGGGCGGAAGATCTGCGTCGCTGACCAGTGATATCTGCCTGATGGCCGGCAGCATGGATTGGCCGCATCGCGATCCGTTCGACCGTCTCCTGGCGGCAACGGCTTTGATCCACGCGATGCCGCTGGTCTCGGCCGATGCCGTCTTCGACGGCCGCGTCACCCGCATCTGGTGAAACGGGCGATGCGCCGAGCCTCTACTGCGAGCGCCGCCCGAATGAGACCGCGTAGGCCTGGACCCGCGCGTCGATCAACGGGTCGTCCGACACCTCGACCCCGTCGGTGAGGGCGTTCGGAAGATACAGCAGCGCCTTCTCAGCGCTCGCGCTGTCGGCGACGGGCTTGGTCAGCGTCAGGGTGCCCATGTCGACCAACCGGCGCTCCTCGGGCCAGGGCTTGGTCGCGTCGTCGGTCCGGTCGCCGGCCTCGGCGAGCTGGGCTAGCACCTTGTAGGCGACCGGTGCCGTGCCGAGCCGCGTGCGGATCTCGGACATCAGGTAGTCCGGCGCCTGCTTGGCGCCCTCCTCGGCCGCGAGCAGCTCCTCGCCCTCCACCGGCACGATACGGTAGCGGAAGGCCTGCCGCTTGCCGGCCGCGTCGACGAGGACGAAGGCGTTGACGCCGTTATAGGTCTGACGCGCCAGGCTCGTCGGCGTCCTGGCGGTGGCGCCGGCCTTGCCGGCGGCCGGATGGCTCGCAACGAAGGCCTCGGCCGGCGTCGGCGTCCCGGCATCCTTCCCGCTCTTGGCGATCGCGACGAGCAGGTCGCGGAACTCCTCGCCGGTGGCGACCGGGAAGTATTTCAGGCTGTTGGTGACGACGTCCATCTCGCTGCCGTCGGCCAGCTTGAACTTCAGCGAGAGCCCGTGCGGGTTGGCGTCGGCCGAGCCGTCGGGGATGGTCGGGATGCCGGTCGCGTCCGAGAACCGCCCGGTGACCGGAACAGCGGGGCCGGAGAAAACCGAGGCCTTGCTGAGCCTGGCCGCCTCTGTGCTCGGGGTAAAGCTGCCCTCGACGACCGTGCCCTTGGCGTGGTTCGCCCGCATGCCGGGATGCTGCCCCCACAGTTTGTTCATCGCGTCGACGGTCTGCTCGGCGGTGGTGGCCTCTTCGGCGGATGTCGGTGCGACGGCCAAGCCGGCGAGCACGACGCCGCCGATCACGACGTGGCGGAGGAGCGGGAAACGGGTCATGCGGGTCTCCGGGCCGAGGCGGCCGCCACCTGGGACAGGGCCGGCGGAGCACGGCACATGCCACGATCTGGAGTTGCAGTGAAGAACCCGATTGCGCACAACGGACGAGGGTGGTTACCGGTCCGACGCGCCGCCCGCGCTGCCGACGACCCGGAGCCCGTGCCCGTCCGGACCCTCGGCGTAGGCACTGCGGCCGTCGGCCGACAGGCGGACCCGGTAGCCCGCCCGCCGGATCGCTTCCGTGGTGGCGGTGACGTCGTCGGCTTCGAACACGAGCCGCGTCGTCGCCGGGTCGCGCGGGCCGTAGGGGGCCGGCGTCGGCCGCTTCGTGTCGGGCCGACGGTAATGCAGGAGTTCCAGGTGCGGCGTGACGCAGACCGGCGGTTCGAGGCCGACGACATCGACAACGGGATCGGGAACACCGTCGAGGCGCGCCTGGGTCTCGCCCGCGTTCAGCCCGCGCCCGGCCACGCGTAACCCGAGCAGGTCGGCATAGAAGCCCAACGCGCGATCGAGGTTCGTCACGGTGATCGCCGAATGGTCGATGCCGAGGAACAGGCCCGGCGCCGTCCGCCATCGCTCCGCGGCCGGGCCGCCGGGGAAGGCAATCAGTTCGAGGGGATGCCCGTCCGGGTCGCGGAACTTGTAGGCGGTAACGCCGCCCGAGCTCTCGGGCAGCACCTGCGGCCCGCCGTGGCTGATGGACTGCGGCGACAGTCGCAGGAGTTGCGCGTGGGCGGCCTCCATCGCACGCACGGGGATCGCGAGATGCTGGAACACCGGATCGTTCGCGAGCGGCACATCCGGGTAAGGCGCACCCGGCGGGTCGAAGGCCAGGAACGCCACGAACTGTGCGCCGAGCCGCATCGTCAGGCGCGCGGCCACGGCGCCGTCTGAGCCGTAAGCGTCGGCGATTGCCGCCGGCAGCGGCTCGATCGACCCGACCTGCGCAAACCCGAGCCCGTCGCGGTAGAACGCTTCCGTCCGCGCAAGGTCCGCAACGGTGCGCTCAAAGCCGGTGATCCCTCGGATGCCCGCGCTCACAGGAGGCGCGCCCCGCGCCGGTTGGTGTAGATCGCATACAGCGTGTGCGAGGCGCAGAGGAACAGGCGGCTGCGGTTGCGCCCGCCGAAGGCGAGGTTCGAGACCGTCGCCGGCACCAGGATCTTGCCGACACGCTCGCCGTGCGGATCGATGCAATGCACGCCGTCGCCGGCGCTCGACCAGAGGAAGCCGTCCTCGTCGAGGCGGAAGCCGTCGGCGAAGCCCGGCTCGACCGTGTGGAAGAGGCTGCCGCCCGAGAGCGACCCGTCCTGCACGACGTCGAAGACGCGGATGAACCGCTTCGGGTCGTCGGCGAATTGCAGCCCGCTCTCGGCGACGTATAGCTTGGTCTCGTCGGGCGAGAAGGCGAGGCCGTTCGGCCCGTCGAAGTCGTCGGCGACGACGTCGAGCGAGCCGTCGCGCGGGTCGAAGCGGTAGAGTGCGGCGGGAAGCTCCGCCTCCTGCTTGCCGCCCTCGTAGTCGGTCTGGATGCCGTAGGGCGGGTCGCTGAACCAGATCGTCCCGTCGGACTTGCAGACGATGTCGTTCGGCGAGTTCAGCCGGCGCCCCCGATAGCGCTCGACCAAGACGGAGATCGTGCCGTCGTGTTCGGTGCGGGTGATCCGGCGGTCGCGGTGCGAGCACGAGAGCAGGCGCCCCTCGCGGTCGCGGGCGTGCCCGTTCTCGAAGCCGGTGCCCGAACGGTACACCGACACGCCGCCGGATTCGCTCCAGCGCATCACCCGGTCGTTGGGCAGGTCCGAGAACAGCAGCTCGTCGCGGTCGCCGAACCAGACCGGCCCCTCGCACCAGCGGAAGCCTTCGGCGAGCGTCTCCAGCGGCGCGTTCGGCAGCACGAAGGCCTTGAACCGCGGCTGCGTGACCTCGAAACCATCCATCGCCGCCAAACCTACTTGAAGCGTCCGGGCTGGTTCACGGTCGGCGTCACGTCGAGGCCGGTGACGATCATCGTGCACGGCTCGGTCCCGACCGTGCCGGAAAGGTGGCCCTTCCGTCCGTCGCGCGCCCTGGTGTTCTGGTCCTCGCCCATCATCAGCTCGCCCGGCCCCATCTCGACGCGGGTGCCGTCCATGGTCTCGACGAACCAGCGACCCGACAGGATCGCGATCCATTGCGGCCGCGGGTTCTCGTGCCACTGCCCGACCCAGCCGACCGGCAGCACCGTGAAGGTGACGTTGGCCTTCGACGGCTCCTGCTTGTCGTTCCATTGCGGCGCGGTCTGCGGGTCGATGCCTTCGAACGTGAAGTCCGAAAGCGCGAAGCGCTCCTGCCGGCTGACACCCTCGGCGTCGGTGTAGACGTGCCAGTAGGGCGTCGTGGGCGGCGGACCGCCGTTCTGTTGATCGGCCATGTCGGTTTCCCTATCGGAGTGTACAAGCGCGCGGGTCGTCAACGGTCGGCGGCGGACACGGCCGGGGCGGCCTGCGGACCGCTCGAGAGCGGGTGGGCGACCACCTGCGAGGCTGGCGCATAGGCGCCGCCGACCACCACCAGCAGAAGCCCGCCCACGAGTCCGAAGTTCTTGAAGAAGTTCCAGACATGGGCGCGGCCCTCGCCGTCCCTCGACCAGAAGCCCGGGAAGCGCCAGAACGGGTGGTACATCAGCGCGGTGACCGCACAGAAGCCGGCGAGCACGAAGGCCGCCGCGCGGTCGAAAACGCCGACGACGATCAGCACCGGCGTCACCGCCTCGACGAGGATGCCGAGCACGAGCAGCAGCGCCGGGAAGGGCAGGGGGCCTGAGCGTGCCTGCTCCATCGCCTCGTCCCAGTGCGCGACCTTGTCGTAGGCGCTGAGCGGAAACATGAAGACGAGGCAGACCTTCGCCAGCAGCGGCAAAGCCACGAGATCGAACCACGTCATCGGGCGCCTGGGGTGACGGGCATTGAGGGATCCAAGCAGGGAGACGGGAGGGGCGGCATCGGGTTTCGTGGGGCCAACGCCGCTCGCCCGCCGCAGTTGCCCGGCCGGATGCGCGAGGCGGGCCCGTTTGCTGCATCGCAGCGCGCACGATGCCGTGACCGGCCGACCCGGAACGCCGCCTGCCCTGTGCCGTTGGCCGGCGAACGCGTTCTCTCGAGCATACCGCAGTGCGAGGCCGACCGATGCGAGAAGACCATTACGACGTCATCGTGATCGGCTCGGGCCCCGGCGGCGGCTCCCTGACGTCGCGGCTGGCGAAGACCGGCAAGCGCATCCTGCTGCTGGAGCGCGGCGACTACCTTCCGCGCTCGCAGGACAACTGGTCGTCCAAGACCGTCTTCGTCGACGGCGCCTACCAGGCGAAGGAGACCTGGTACGGCGGCGACGGGCGCACCTTCAGCCCGGCGCTGCACTACTATGTCGGCGGCAACTCGAAGGTCTACGGCGCGGCCCTGTTCCGGATGCGCGAGCGCGACTTCGGCGAGGTCCGCCACGTGGACGGCCTCTCGCCGGCCTGGCCGGTCTCCTACGCAGAATTCGAACCGTACTACGCGCAGGCCGAGGCGCTGTTCGCGGTGCACGGCCAGCGCGGCGAGGACCCGAACGAGCCGTGGTCGAGCGCCCCCTACGACCACCCCCCCGTCAGCCACGAGCCGCGCATCCAGAAGCTCTCGGACGATTGGGGCAAGCTCGGCCTCAACCCGTTCCACTTGCCCCTCGGGATCAAGCTCGACGAGCGCGACGGCAAGCCGACCCCGACGAGCATCTGCATCCGCTGCGACGCCTTCGACGGGTTCCCGTGCCTGCTCAACGGCAAGGCCGACGCGCAGGTGATGACCGTCGACCCGACGCTGGCCCGGCACGACAACGTCACCCTGCTCGTCAACGCCTACGTCTCGACGCTCGAGACCGACCCGTCCGGCCGCACGGTGAGCGCGGTCAACGTCACCCGCGAGGGGAGGGCGGAGCGCTACTCGGCGGACGTGGTCGTGGTCGCCTGCGGCGCGCTCTCCTCGGCGCTGCTGCTGCTGCGCTCGGCCAATTCGGCCCATCCGAACGGGCTCGCCAACGGGTCGGACCACGTCGGGCGCAACTACATGCGCCACACCATGTCGGTGCTGATGGCGCTCTCGAAGGAGGTCAACGACACCGTCTTCCAGAAGACGCTCGCGGTCTCGGACTTCTACTTCGAGTCGAAGGACTGGGAGTTCCCGATGGGGCTGATCCAGATGTGCGCCAAGACGCATCCGGAACAGATCCGCGGCGAAGAGTTCCCGAAATGGACCGGCTTCCTGCCCGACGCCCCGTTCGACATGGTGGCTCGCCACTCCATGGATTTCTGGCTGCAGAGCGAGGACCTGCCGCACCCCGACAACCGGGTGATGCTCGGCCATGACGGCCGCGTCATCCTCGACGTGCGCGAGACCAACCGCAAGGCGCACGACCGCCTGCGCGGCAAGCTCGAGGACCTGCTCCGGCCCGGCGGCCTCTACACCTACCTGTTCGAGCGCTCGCTCTACCTCGGCAAGGACATCCCCTTAAGCGGTACCGCGCACCAGGCCGGCACGCTGCGCTTCGGCACCGACCCGAAGGCGTCGGTGCTCGACCTGAATTGCAAGGCGCACGAGCTCGACAACCTCTACGTCACCGACGCGAGCTTCTTCCCGTCGATCGGCGCGGTGAACCCGACGTTGACGATCATCGCCAACGCGCTGCGCGTCGCCGACCACATCGCCGAGCGGCTGGGGTGACCCGCTACTCTCAACCCGCTCCGGCGCGGCGGGCGCGGCGCTAAACCGACGGCACCAAGCCGTCACGCCCGCCGTGGCATCCGGAACGGCAGCATCAGCCGCACCAGCGGGTTGCGGAATCGGTCGAGCGACAGGCTCTCGTGGACGGGGCGCACCGCCTCGCCAGCAAGGCGCGCCGAGAGCAGCGAACGGGAATAGAACGGCGTGTCTTCGAAGGTCCGCACCAACTCGGCCCGCCCGTCGTCGCTGCGGGTCTCCCGCGGCACGCGCCAGAACCGCGTCGCGGGCAGGGCGGCGGCGAGTGGCGGGCGGATGTCGCGGCGGGTGCCGTCGCGGTCGAAGCGGAGCGAGAGGTTCTGGCCCGAGCCATCGCGGCGGCGGACGTCGTAGAGGATTGCCGCGCCGTCGCTGAGGTCGGCCCGGCACCAGGTCCAGCTCGTGAAGGCGTCGGCCAGCGGCGTGTCGCCGTGGTTGGTGTCGAAGTAGGCGGTGCCGGACCAGCGCATCGCGGGCGCATCGAGGGCGACCTCGACGGGCGAGGACGGCGCCATCGGCCACCAGCGATGCGCGCCGTGCGCGTCGAGGGTGAAGGGGCCAGGCGTAATCCCGGCGGGATAGAGCTTGACCGTGCCGCGCACCCGGGAGGGGATCGGCGCCGTGGTCTCGTCGAGGGTGATGGTCAGCGCCGTGCCGTCCCAGGCCATGCCGCTCGGACCGATGCGGATGCTGTTCGCGTCGCGCGACAGGGACTTGCTGCCGCGCTCAGTCATGCAGAAGCGGTTCTCGCGCGCGCCGTAGAGGACGACGTTGACGGCGCAGTGCTCGAACGGGTTCCGCGTGGCGTCCCAGGCGTAGTACGGCGAGAACACGCTGCCGATGAAGGCGATGATGGTCAGCCCCTGGCTGCCGTCCGCGCTCAGGGCGTCGACGTACCACCAGACGTAGCCGTCGCGGGCGACCGGCGTGTCGAAACGGGGCGCGCCGCCCGCCTGTCCGCCAGCAGCGTGTCCGCCGCGATCCGCCCCGACTGCGCTGCCATCGGCACCCCCGGCCCCGGGTGCACGCTGCCCCCCGCCAAGTACAGGCCCGGGAGCCGCGTCCGTGCGCCCATCCGCTTGAACGTCGCGCTCCAGCCGTGCGAGGCCCGGCCGTAGAGCGCGCCCCCCGTCGCCGGGAACAGCGTCGCGAAGCCGGCCGGCGTGGTGGTCGCCGTCTCGGCCGCCGCGATCGTCAGGCCGCACACCGCCAGCCGTGCCCGCATCGTCGTCTCGCATGCGTCGATCTCCGGTTTCGTGAAGCGCCGCTCGCCCACGGCCGGCGCGTTGACGAGGCAGAGCAGGCGCTCCGGCCCGTCCGGCGCCGCGTCGCCGACCCTGTCCTGCGCGCAGACGTAGGTGGTCGGGTCCGCCGGCAGCCGCCCGCGGCGGATCGCGTCGAACTCCGCCCGGTAGTCGTTCGAGAAGAATACGGTGTGGTGCGCCAGCGGGAAGCCCACGGTGCGGGCGTTCAGGCAGAAGGTCACCGCCGAGAGCGAGCGCTCGGCCGGGGGCACCGGGTCGGCGG
>NZ_VRUX01001179.1:0-645 GCF_008039885.1 Methylobacterium sp. WL103 | reverse complement strand
AATCCGGCGCCGCGCAGGCCCGCCTCGACGACGAGCGCCGCGCCGGATTCGGCCTCCGCCGTGCGCGTGGTGATCGACAGCCGCGAGACCGCGCCGATCGAGGGCAGCGCCTCGCCGCGGAAGCCCAGCGTGTCGATCCGCGTGAGGTCGCCGCCCGGCAGCTTCGAGGTGGCGTGACGCTCGACGGCCAGGACGAGGTCGTCCGGCGACATGCCGGCGCCGTCGTCGACCACCCGGATCAGCCGCCGGCCGCCGGCCTCGATCGTCACCGCGACCGAGCGGGCGCCGGCGTCGATCGCGTTCTCCACGAGCTCCTTGACGGCGGAAGCCGGCCGCTCGACCACCTCGCCCGCGGCGATGCGGTCGACGAGGACCGGGTCGAGACGGCGGACGGGCGCGGGGGCGGACATGATCGCCCGCTTATAGACCCGCCGCACGCGCCGATCCATCGGCGTCGCGGGTCCGCCCCCATCCGCCGTTGACGCCGCATTAACTACGCCCGGCTAGGCTTCGTTAACCATGCGGAAGCGGTGCGGCGATCCTCGCGCGCCCAGCCAGGGGAGTCGGGATCCGGTGCTGGGGGTGGAAGGCGACGGGCATGCGCGACGGGAGGCAGGCCGTGCCTGCGGCCTCGCGCTGCTGCTC
>NZ_VRUX01001178.1:0-645 GCF_008039885.1 Methylobacterium sp. WL103 | reverse complement strand
GGGCCGCGGTGGCGTGCCAGTTCGCCGAGGCGATCGCGGCGGCGTTGGCCTCCGCTTCGGCGGCTGCGACGAAGCCCGCGCGCCCGGCATAGATCGCGACCGCGCCGGACAGGTGCCCGGCCGCCCAGCCCGCGAGCTGCGCGACGCCGTCCGTGCGGTCGGCGAAGCAGTCGGTGAGCTCGCCGGTCATCGTGACGGCGTGCGCCGCCTCCCCCCGCGCCCAATCGGGCAACCCGGCGAAGGTGTCGTCGAGGGCCGGCAGCCCGCGCCAGAGCGGGCACGGCGCCTGCACCACCGCGCGGACGACGCCGCCCTCGACCAGCGCCGCCTTGACGTGCACCCCGCCGAGATCCCATCCGATCGTCCTGGCGGGGTGGGGGAGCGCGGCGGCCAATGGCGATCTCATTGATGGGCGACGAAACCGCGCGGGCTTCGTTCGCGGTGATTCCGGTGATCGACCTGCGCCACGGACAGGTGGTGCGGGCGCGCGCCGGCGAACGGCACAGCTATGCCCCGATCGAGACGCCCTTTGCAAAGGGCTCGGCGCCGGCCGACGTCGCCCGCGGCCTCCTCGACGCGGTCTCCGGGCCGACCCTCTACGTCGCCGACCTCGACGCGATCATGGACGGCGCGCCGCCCGACCTG
>NZ_VRUX01001177.1:0-647 GCF_008039885.1 Methylobacterium sp. WL103 | reverse complement strand
ATGGGAACCTCACCGTTGGAAAGCGAAGGGAAATGGAGGGCGGCGGCGTCCGCCGCCCTCCATTTCCCTTCGCTTTCCAACGGTGAGGTTCCCATGACCCGTCACGATACCTTCGAGACCAAGTCCGACTTCGCGCTCCTGGAGAACAAGGCCGGGCGGCCCGCCTCCGATCCGGGCACCGCGCGGGACGCGTTCGACGGGCTGACCCAGGCCTTCGAGGCGTTCAAGGAAACGAACGACATCCGGCTCGGCCAGATCGAGGGCCGCCTCGGGCCAGACGTGCTCACCGAGGAGAAGCTGGCGCGGATCGACGCGGCCCTGGACAGCGCCCGGACGCGGCTGGACCGCATCACCCTGGACCGCGCCCGCCCACCGCTCGGCCGCCCCGAGCAGCCGCGGGACGCGATGACCGACGAGCACAAGGCAGCCTTCGACCTCTACGTCCGGGCCGGCGAGAGCGGCGGCCTGAAGGGCCTGGAGGCCAAGGCGCTCTCGGCCGGCTCCGGCCCGGACGGCGGCTACCTGGTGCCGCAGACGATCGAGCGCGAGGTGCTCAAGCGCCTGTCCGCCCTGTCGCCGATCCGCGCCATCGCCAGCGTCCGCACCATCTCGGGCGGGCAGTACAAGCGCGCGGTGGCCACCGGCGC
>NZ_VRUX01001176.1:0-652 GCF_008039885.1 Methylobacterium sp. WL103 | reverse complement strand
GCGCGGCGGCCCTCCTCGTCGCCGGGCTCGGCGCCGCGATCCTGACGCTGCGGCCGGATTGGGTCGCCGGGCCCTACCGGGCGCCCCTCCTCGTCGCCGCGCTGGTGCTGCCGCTGTTCGCGCTCCAGGACTTCCTGGAAGGCCTCGCCCGCAGCCAGAACTGGGCGGTGCTGGCGATCGCCCCGCCCTACCTCGTGCGCCAGACCGTGATGATGGTCGCGATGGTCGCCGCGATCCTGCTCGGGGCGCCCGCCCACGCCTGGGTCGCGATGGCCTGCATGCTCGCCGCCGCGATCCTGTCGGTGGCGATCCAGGCGACGATCGTGATCGCGCGGATGGCGCGCACCCTGCCCAAGGGCCCGCGCCGCTACCGCTGGCGCCGCTGGCTCGGCGCCAGCCTGCCGATCGCGCTGATCGACCTGGCCAACGCCGGCTTCACCTTCGTCGACGTGGTGGTGCTCGGCTTCCTGATGCCGCCCTCGGCGGTCGGCCTGTACTTCGCCGCGACCCGCATCCAGCAATTCGTGGTGTTCGTGCACTTCGCCGCCGTCGCCGCCACCGCGCAGCGCTTCAGCGCGGCGCATGCGGTCGGCGACCGGGCGACGCTGGCCTGGCTCGTGCGCCTGCAGGGCCGCGGCACCCTGGCGGCCAC
>NZ_VRUX01001175.1:0-656 GCF_008039885.1 Methylobacterium sp. WL103 | reverse complement strand
GCCCGCAACGCCGGGCGCCGCGCGGCCTCCGGCGACATCCTGGTCTACCTCGACGTCGACTGCATCCCGTCCGCCGGCCTGGTCTCCGAGCTCGCCGCGGCCGTGTCCGGGCATGACGGGCTGATCTGCTGCGAGATCCGCTACCTGCCCGGCGGCGCGGTCGCGGACGGCTGGACCGAAGCCGGCCTCGACCGGGTCGGGCACCGCCATCCCGCGCGGCTCTTCCCGGAGGCCGGCGTGATCCCGGCGCCGCAGCCCGGCCTGTTCTGGTCGCTGGCCTTCGCGGTGCGGGCGGCGACCTACGACCGCGTCGGCGGCTTCGACGAGGGGTTCACCGGCTACGGCGCCGAGGACACAGACCTCGCCTTCCGGGCGGAGCGGGCCGGGGTGCCGGTGCTGTTCGCGGGTGGGATGCACGCCTTCCACCAGCACCACCTGTCGTGCGACCCGCCGCTGCAGCACTTCTCCGACATCGTCGCCAACGCCCGGCGCTTCCACGACCGCCACGGGATCTGGCCGATGGACGGCTGGCTCGACGCCTTCGCCGAACTCGGGCTGGTGGAGGCCGACCGAGGCGGCGGACTCACCGTTCTGCGGCAGCCGACCGAGGCCGAGATCGCGGCCGCGCAAGTGCCGGCGCACCGGCCGTTCTGAGG
>NZ_VRUX01001174.1:0-657 GCF_008039885.1 Methylobacterium sp. WL103 | reverse complement strand
GCGGCGTAGGGGGTGACGAACTGCTCGGCCTCGGTGCGGCGGCGCCCGAGGATCGCCGCGGGCCTGGCCCACATCAGCATCGCCTCGGCGCCGCCGGCCGCGTCCCCGGCGTTGATACGCCGCAAGGCGGTCGAGCCGGCGAAGGCCGACGGCCCGATGTTGTAGCAGAGCGAGACCAGGGCATCGAAGGCGTGCGGCCCGACCGGCGCCGTCAGCCCGCTTCGGACCGCGGCGACGTAGGCCGCGACGTCGCGCGCGAAGATCGCGTCGCACTCGGCGGCGGTGATCGCGAGGCCCGGCGCGACCTGCGGCGGTCCGGCGGCGGAGGTGTGGCCGACGCCGATCGTCCAGACCCCGACGGAATCGCGGTAGGCCCGCAGGCGCCGGCCCTCGCGCGCGATGAGGCACGCCTCGCCGATGGGGGAAAGGTTCATGGCAGTCTCCGAGAGGGAAAAGGTCGATCGACGCGGCGGGTGCTCGGGTCTCACCCGAGCTGGTGGGCGCCGAAGAACGAGTCGGCCGCAGCGACGTAGCCGTCGGCACCGGTGAAGCGGACCCAGACCTCGACGCCGTCGCCCGCCGCGAGCTTCAGGGTCGAGGCGAGCGACAGGGCGGTGATCCCGTCCACCAGCGCGCCGGGGCGGCGGCGCGCTGGTG
>NZ_VRUX01001173.1:0-662 GCF_008039885.1 Methylobacterium sp. WL103 | reverse complement strand
GGCGGCGACCGCGCGCGCCTCGGCCTGCCGCCTGGGCGCCGGGGCGGGAATGAACGCCAGGATCAGGATGACGGTGGCGAACTCGAAGGCCGCCACGAGCCAGAGGCCGGTGGAGACCGAGCCCGTGGCCTCCTTCAGGTAGCCCATGGCGGCCGGCGCGCCGAAGCCGGCGAGGTTCGCCACCGCATTGATCAGCGCGATGCCGGCGGCCGCGGCCGAGCCGGCCAGGAACTGGCCGGGGATCTGCCAGAACACCGGGATGGCGCTCATCGTGCCGACGATGGCCAGCGTCAGGGCCGCGAGCGCGAGGTAAGGGCTTCCCGGGACGAGGAAGCCGAGGAGCGCGATCGAGACGGAGCCGCCCAGGGCCGCGAGCCCGCAATGGTAGCGCGCCTCGCCGGTCCGGTCCGAATGCCGGCCGTTGAGGATCATCCCGGCCCCGCCGCAGAGGTAGGCGCCCGACATGATCCAGCCGACTGTCGCCGGATCGGTGAAGCCGGCCTCGCGCACGATCGTCGGCCCGAAGAAGGTGAGCGCGGAGTTGGCCGTGACGATGCAGAAGAAGATCGCGATGCACTGCCAGACCCGCAGGTCGGCGAGTGAGGCCAGGATCCGGTGCTCGCGGGGGCCGAGCGCCGCCGCGTCGCGGGCGAGGTCGGCGG
>NZ_VRUX01001172.1:0-664 GCF_008039885.1 Methylobacterium sp. WL103 | reverse complement strand
GGTCGGCGCGGTCCTGGGCCGGCAGCGCGGGGTCGGCCAAGCGCGGCAGGATGCGCCGGCACTGGTCGGCGAACAGGCCGAGAAGCTCGGCCGCGAGGTCGGCGTCGCCGAAGGTCTGCGCGGCGAGATGCGCGCGATCGATGGTCTCCATGCTCGACGCCTTCTACCTGCCCATCCCCATGCCCTATTACCTGCCCATCGACCTGTACCTCCCCTTCTACCGATCCCTCTTGCCTTTCGCGCTTGCCTGTCTGGTTTGCCCGCGTCCCTGCTGTCCACAGGGCAGGCGGCAAAGCGGTCGCCACCGGATCGTCCTTGCGGCATCATGGGTTGGCGGCCCGTCCGCATGGGCCGCCCCGCCTTGGTAACCATTCCGTTAAGGATTTCCGGCGCCGACGCGCCGGTCGGGTATCCCGAGGGGGCGACGGGGTCTAAATTGACTTGGTAAACGGGTAGTTGTGTCTCCGCCTCCGGCTTTCGCCGGCGGTCGCGGGATCGCGTAACGAGGCGTTGCATGGCCACCGAGAAGAAGCTGAAGGACCCGGCCGAGGCGGCGCTCTCTGCGATCGAGCAGGCGCTGAACCTCGAGGTCCTGACGCCCGAGGCCGAGGCCCGCGCGGAGCCGCGCCTGCCCGACGTCGGCGACGGCGACCCGCTGCAGGAG
>NZ_VRUX01001171.1:0-666 GCF_008039885.1 Methylobacterium sp. WL103 | reverse complement strand
GGATTGTTGTGGGCGGGCCGTCCGCGGGTGGGCGGGCGCGCCGGTCCCGCGAGCTATAGTGGGAGCGGGCGCGCGGGTGAAGGCTGCGCGCGTCAAGGCCATTGCGAGCGAAGGCGGCGTGATGCTGGGCGAACCGTTCCGCGGCGAGGCCGACTGGCCCGGCCGTGACCTCCTGCACGATCTGGCGGCGTGCCTGCGCTTCTACTCGCGCCTGCCGCTGCCGCCCTTCCCGGGCGAGCCCGATCCGCATGCGGTCCCCGACTTCCGGACGGTCCCGCGAATGCTGCCGCTGGCCGGGCTGATCCTGGCGCTGCCGCCGGCTTTGGTGCTGCTCGCCGGCTGGTGGATCGACCTCGGACCCTTCGTCGCGGCGACGCTCGCCGTCGCGGTCGCGGTGATGCTCACCGGCGCCCTGCACGAGGACGGCCTGGCCGACGTCGCCGACGGGTTCGGCGGCGGCGCGACGCCGGAGCGCAGCCTGGAGATCATGAAGGACAGCCGCATCGGCGCCTATGGCGGCGTCGCGTTGATGCTGTCGTTGGCGCTGCGGATCGGCGCCCTCGCCACGCTGCTCGACCGGACCGGCACCGCCGCCGCCACCGGGCTCGCGCTGGCCGCGATCCTCTCGCGGGTCGCAGCCCTCGCGCCGATGGTGCTGCTGTCGCC
>NZ_VRUX01001170.1:0-666 GCF_008039885.1 Methylobacterium sp. WL103 | reverse complement strand
GCTGCTCGTCGCGACCGACGCCTGGGCGCCGCAGGTCAACGGCGTGGTGCGCTCGCTGGAGCGCATGGCCGAGGCCGCCCCCGCGCGCGGCTTCGAGCCGTTCTTCCTGACCCCGCGCGACTTCCGCTCGCTGCCGATGCCGGGCTATTCCGAGATCCGCCTCGCCCTCGCCGGCGCCCGCGGAATCGGCGTGGCCTGGGAGCGAATCGACCCGACCCACGTGCACATCGCCACCGAGGGCACCATCGGCCACGCGGTGCGCCGGCTCTGCATCGCCAAGGGCCGGCCCTTCACCACCAGCTACCACACCCGTTTTCCCGAATACCTCGCCGCCCGCGCGCCGATCCCGGAGGCCTGGAGCTACGCCTGGTTGCGGCGCTTCCACCGAGCCGCCAGCGGCACGATGGTCAGTACCGCCTCCCTCGAACACGAACTCGCCGGTCGCGGCTTCCGTAACCTGATGCGCTGGACGCGGGGCGTCGACACCGAGCTGTTCCGCCCGGCCGAGGCGGACGCGTCGCCGCCCAAGGCGCTCGACGGCTTGCCGCGCCCGATCTTCCTATTCGTCGGCCGCGTAGCGGTGGAGAAGAACGTCGCCGCCTTCCTCGGCCTGGACTTGGCCGGCAGCAAAGTGGTGGTCGGCGACGGGCCGGACCGCGCCCGGCT
>NZ_VRUX01000116.1:0-9957 GCF_008039885.1 Methylobacterium sp. WL103 | reverse complement strand
GGCCGCGCGGGTTGGGGCCGGCGTCGCCCCCGGTGACGACCGCCGCGAGCTGGACGCCCCAGCACGAGCCGAACACCGGCAGGCCGGCCTCCAGCGCCGCCTGCATCAGATCGCGCTGGCGCATCACCTCCGGGCTGCGCTCGGCGACCTTCAGGGTCGATCCCGTGAAGATCACGCCGTCGTAGGTGGTGAGCCCCGCGCCCTCGGGCAGGCCGGCGTCGGCGTCGGCCGGGCTGACGAGGCGGCACTGCGCCTCGGGGTGGTAGGCGTGGACGACGTCGGCGTAGGATTCGGCCGAGGTGCGTCCGGTGGCCGTGACGTGCTGCGCGCGGTCTTCGCGCGCATTGCCGTCCGCGATGAGCAGTCGAAGCATGGTGTCCTGAAAAGTCGTCGGCGAGCGGATCTTGGGAACGCCCGGCAGAGCCGGATGATACTGCGACATAGGCGCAAAGCGACGAGGTCAGGACGATCCGAATTGTCGCGACCGGCGCCTTGGCGGGCTGCGGACCGAGGGGACCTATCGGCGCGCCCCGCGTTGAGGCAAAGGCAGGTGCCGTCGAGGCGAGATCGTTCGTGTCGGGCGAGGCGCCGCGCCATAGGCACCTCGCACGGTGCGCCGGCCCGTCGCCGGCACGCCTTCCATCGCAGGTGACTGCATCTCTCGCAGGCGGCTGCTTCTTCCGCAGGTGACTGCACCACATCCGTGATGGCGAAGCCGATGGATCAACCAACCCGCGTCGCCTCCTTCTCCCGCGAGACCCTCTCGACCGGGGTGGCGGGACTGGACGACGTCCTCGCCGGCGGCCTGACGAAGGGGCGCCTCTACCTGCTCGAAGGCACGCCCGGCACCGGCAAGACCACGCTCGCCCTGCAGTTCCTGCTCGATGGCGTCGCCCGCGGCGAGACCTGCCTCTACGTCACCCTGTCGGAGAGCGCGGACGAGCTGCGTTCTTCGGCGGCCTCGCACGGCTGGTCGCTCGACGGGGTCGAGCTCTACGAGCTGGTCAACGAGCTCGGCCTCGATCCGGAGAGCGAGCAGTCGGTGCTGCACCCCTCCGAGGTCGAGCTCGGCGAGACCGTCCGCGAGGTGATGGAGCGGGTGGACGCGGCAAAGCCCGACCGGGTGGTGTTCGACAGCCTGTCCGAGCTGCGGCTGCTCGCTCAGAACCCGCTGCGCTATCGCCGCCAGATTCTGGCGCTGAAGCAGCTCTTCGCGGCACGCGGCTGCACGGTGTTCCTGCTCGACGACGGCACCGCCGACGTGCAGCTCCACAGCATCGCCCACGGCGTCTTCCTGCTGGAACACAACCAGCGCAACTTCGGCGCGGGCCGCCGCCGCCTCCTCGTCCTGAAGATGCGCGGCGTGAAGAGCCGCGGCGGCTACCACGACTTCATCCTCGAGACCGGCGGGATCGCGCTGTTCCCGACCCTGGTCGCCGCCGAGCACGGCGTCGACTTCGCGCCGGTCACCCGCTCCACCGGCGCGCCCGGCCTCGACCTGCTGCTCGGCGGCGGGCTCGTGCGCGGCACCAACACCCTGCTGCTCGGGCCGTCCGGCGCCGGCAAGACCACGACGGCGGTCCGCTGCATGCTGGCGGCGCTGGAGCGGGGCGAGCGGGCCACCTACTTCCTGTTCGACGAGGGACGCGCGACGCTGCTGGCGCGCTCCGCCCTGCTTGGGATGGACCTGCAGCCGCATCTCGATGCGGGCACCCTCACCATCGCCCAGGTCGACCCGGCCGAGCTGGCGCCGGGCGAGTTCGCCTGCCGCGTCCGCGAGGCGGTCGAGCGACGCGGCGCGACCTTCGTCGCCCTCGACAGCCTCAACGCCTACATCCACGCGATGCCGGGCGAGCAGTTCCTGATCCTGCAGATGCACGAGTTGCTGACCTACCTGAACCAGGTGGGCGTCACGACGCTGCTGGTGCTCGGGCAGCACGGCGTCATCGGCGACGTGCGCTCCGACCTCGACCTGAGCTACCTCAGCGACGGCATCCTGCTGTTCCGCTACTTCGAGGCCAAGGGCGAGGTCCGCACCGCGCTCTCGACGGTGAAGAGCCGGGTCAACGCCCACGAGCGCACCATCCGCGAGCTGCGGTTCTCCCGCGGCGGGATCCAGGTCGGCGAGGCGCTGACCGACTTCGAGGGGGTGCTGTCGGGACTCCCAGCCTATGGCGGCAAGGTCGCGATGCTGCGCAGCGAACCGGCGGAATGACCGAGCCCGACCTCGACGAGACCCGCGTCCTCATCCTGGCGCCGCACGGGCGCGACGCCGCGGTGATGGAGCGGCTGCTGGCCAAGTCCGGCACCCGCGTCGCCGTCTGCGCCGACGCGGCCGCGTGGCTCGCCGCCCTCGCGGGCCGGGCGGGTTCGGCGATCGTCACCGAGGAAGCCCTGCTCGACGTCGACCCCGACACGCTCGGGACCTGGATCGAGCGCCAGCCGCCCTGGTCGGACTTCCCCTTCATCATGCTGGCGACGCGCCAGGCCGGGCGCCGCCCCGCGGAGGGCGCGGCTATGGTGGAGCGCCTGGGCAACGTCGTGCTGCTCGAGCGGCCGATCAACGCCGAGACCCTGGTCAGCGCGGTCGCCTCGGCCCTGCGGGTGCGGCGGCGCCAGTACCAGGCGCGCGAGCACATCCGCGAGCGGGAGCAGGCCGAGGAGCGCCTGCGGGTCGCCAACGAGACCCTGGAGCGGCGGGTCGCCGAGCGCACCGGCGAGGTCGAGGCCGCCCGCGAAACCTTGGCCTTCGCCCTCGATTCCGCCGGGATGGGGACGTGGGACCTCGATCTTCTCACCGACACCGCGCGTCGGTCGGACCGCCACGACGCGATCTTCGGCTACGCCACGCCGCTGCCGCATTGGGGCCGGCAGACCTTCCTCGCCCACATCCACCCGGAGGATCGCGAGGCGGCGGAAGCGGCCTTCGCGCAGGCGGCGCGGGCCGGGACGCTCGATCTCGAATGCCGGATCGTGCGCCCCGACGGAACCGTGCGCTGGGTCGCGGCCAAGGGCCGGGCCGAGTACCGCGCCGACGGCACCCCCGTCCGCATGGCCGGCATCGTCCTCGACCGCTCCGACCAGCGCAACACCGAGGAGGCCCTGCGCCAGGCGCAGAAGATGGAGGCGATCGGCCAGCTCACCGGCGGCGTCGCACACGACTTCAACAACCTGCTGACGGTGATCGTCGGCGGCCTCGATATGGTGCTGCGCAAGCCCGACAACGTCGAGCGGGTCAAGCGCCTGGCCGACGCCGCGATGACGGCGGCCCGGCGCGGCGAGCAGCTGACGCAGCAGCTCCTCGCCTTCTCCCGGCGCCAGATGCTGCGGCCGCAGACCCTCAACCCGAACCGCCTGCTCATCGACTTCCGGCCGCTCGCCGAGCGCGCCGCCGGGGGCGCGATCGAGCTCGCCTTCGACCTCGACCCGGCCCTCGACCCGATCCGCATCGACCCGGCCCAGTTCGAGGCCGCCATCCTCAACCTCGTCGTCAACGCCCGCGACGCGATGGAGGCGGACGCCGGTCACGCCCGGATCGAGATCCGCAGCCGCAACCTCCGCCTCGACACCGCGGCGGTGGCCGACAAGGGCGTGCCGCCGGGCGCCTACGTCGAGATCGCGGTGTCCGACACCGGCAGCGGCATCGCGCCGGAGCTTTTGGCGCGGGTGTTCGAGCCGTTCTTCACCACCAAGGAGGTCGGCAAGGGCACCGGCCTCGGCCTGAGCCAGGTCTACGGCTTCACCCGCAGCGCCAAGGGCTTCGTCGCCATCGACTCCGAGGTGGAGCGCGGCACCACCTTCCGGCTGCGCTTCCCGCGCTCGACCGACCCCGCCGGCGAGGAGGCGGAGACGGGCGAACGCGGCGTGCTGCCGCTGCGCCGCGCCGGCGAAGGCGAGACCGTGCTGCTCGTCGAGGACGACGAGCAGGTCCTCACCATGGCCGTCGAGAGCCTTGAGGAACTGCGCTACAAGGTCGTCGTGGCGCGGAACGCTGCGGAGGCGCTGGCCCATCTCCGGGACGTCCAGCGCATCGACATCCTATTCTCCGACGTGATGATGCCCGGCGGCATGAACGGCTCGCAGCTCGCGGTGGAGGCGCAGCGCCTGCGCCCCGGCCTCAAGGTGCTCCTCACCTCCGGCTACGTCGCCGACCTCGACGAGGGCCAAGTCATCGGCCGCGGCGAGCTGCCGGTGCTCAACAAGCCCTACCGCCGCGACGAGCTCGCTCGCTCGCTCCGCCTCGTCCTCGGCGGCGGCGAGGCTTGAGCGGGGCGCGCGGGGTTCCGAAGCTTGGCCCGAACCGCCGATCCATCGAACCGGGAGCTTTGCGGCCGTGCACTGGGTCCACCTGATGATCGCGATCGTCGCCGAGGTCGTCGGCACCAGCGCACTGAAGGCGTCGGACGGGTTCTCCCGGCCGGTGCCGCTGCTGATCACCGTCGCCGCCTACGCGGTGGCGTTCTTCTTCCTCGCGCTCACCCTGCGGACGATCCCGATGGGAGTCGCCTACGCGGTCTGGTCGGGCGTCGGCATCGTGCTGATCTCCCTCGTCGGCTGGCTGGTGTTCCGGCAGAGCCTCGACGCCCCGGCCCTGCTCGGCCTCGGCCTGATCGTCGCCGGCGTCGTGGTGATCAACGGCTTCTCGAACGCCGTCGGGCGCTGACGCGCCGGCCCTGCCCTGCGGGCCGTCCCGCACGGTTGACACGCCGCCACCCCCTCACCATAAGAGCCCCGCGCGGCCCGATGGGCCGCCCTTTGGGGGAATGTCCCGAGCGGCAAAGGGGGCGGACTGTAAATCCGCTGCGTAAGCTTCGTAGGTTCGAGTCCTACTTCCCCCACCACGTCCTTTCCCTTGCGATGTTCGATCCCTTGCGATGGCCGACGCCGTCGCCTCTCCCGAGGCTGCGGACTCGCGATGGCGCGTGCGCTGGTCAGGCCTTTCGCGTCCGCGCCCCGAAGATCGACGTGCCGACCCGGACATGGGTCGCGCCCATCTGGATCGCGGCGCCGTAGTCGGCGCTCATGCCCATCGAGAGGATCGGCAGGTTGTGCCGGCGGGCGAGCGCGGCGAGCAGGCCGAAATGGGCCGAGGGCGCGTCCTCGACCGGCGGAACGCACATCAGGCCCTGGATCGCCAGCCCGTGGGTGCCGACGCACTCGGCGAGCAGCACGTCGAGGTCGGCGGGCGACACGCCGCCCTTCTGCGGCTCGTCCCCGGTGTTGACCTGGATGAGCAGCTTGGGCGTGCGCCCGGTCCGCGCGATCTCCTTGGCCAGCGCCGCGGCGAGCGACAGCCGGTCGAGCGAGTGGATCACGTCGAAGAGCTCCACCGCCTCGCGCGCCTTGTTCGATTGTAGCGGCCCCACGAGATGGAGTTCCACGTCCGGGTATCGTGCCTTGAGCGCCGGCCACTTGGCCTTCGACTCCTGCACGTAGTTCTCGCCGAACAGGCGCTGGCCGGCCTCCAGCGCCGGCACGATGCCCTCCGCCGGCACGGTCTTGGAGACGGCGATCAGATGGATCCCGGCCGGATCGCGCTCGCAATCCTCGGCCGCGCGGGCGATCCCGGCCCGCACCTCGGCGAGGCCTGCGGCGACGTCCGCCTCGCCGACGGGCGGCTTGTCCGGGATCGGCGGCGTATCGATCGGTGTGTCGGTCATCGGGGTCCTTCGGGGGCGTCCGGCGGTCGCTGCGTGAGAGGTGGTCCACGCCGCCGCGCTGTCCAGCGGCACGGCATCGACATAGGCGATCTGGCGCCTCAATGCCGGGATCGCGCCCGCGGTGCAAAGCTCTCGCTCGCTCGACGCCCTCGGCCGAGCAGGTAGATCCGTTGGCCGAGCCCGGCGCGAATGTGCTAACGCCGCCGCTTCCCCGGCCCGCCCCGCCTGATCCCGGTTCCCGACGACGCCATGACGAACCCGCCCAGCCACCAGACCCTCGAGCGCTACAACGCCAAGGATTCCGAGCCGCGCTGGCAGGAGGCCTGGGCGCAGGCGCGCCTGTTCGAGGCCGACAACGCCGACGCCCGCCCGAAATACTACGTGCTGGAGATGTTCCCCTATCCGTCGGGGCGCATCCACATGGGCCACGTGCGCAACTACGCGATGGGCGACGTGGTGGCGCGCTACAAGCGGGCCAAGGGGTTCGCGGTGCTGCACCCGATGGGCTGGGACGCCTTCGGGCTGCCGGCTGAGAACGCGGCGATCGAGCGCAAGACCAACCCGCGCGACTGGACCTACGCCAACATCGCGACGATGCGCGGGCAGCTGCAATCCATGGGGCTATCGCTCGACTGGAGCCGGGAGGTCGCGACCTGCGATCCGGACTACTACAAGCACCAGCAGCGCATGTTCCTCGACTTCCTCGGCAAGGGGCTGGTCACGCGCCGCACCGCCAAGGTGAACTGGGACCCGGTCGACCACACCGTGCTCGCCAACGAGCAGGTGATCGACGGGCGCGGCTGGCGCTCCGGCGCGCTCGTCGAGCAGCGCGAGCTGACGCAGTGGTTCTTCAAGATCACCGACTTCGCGCAGGACCTCTACGACGCGCTGGACGGGCTCGAGCGCTGGCCGGAGAAGGTCCGGCTGATGCAGAAGAACTGGATCGGCCGCTCGCAGGGGCTGCAGGTCCGGTTCGCGTTGTCGCCGGACGCCGAGGCGCTCCTCGCGGAACGCGCGGCCGACGCGACCATCCGGGAGGTCGAGGTCTACACGACCCGGCCCGACACCCTGTTCGGCGCCAAGTTCCTGGCCATCGCCGCCGACCATCCCCTGGCGACCGCCCTGGCCCCCGGCGACGCCAAGTTGCAGGACTTCATCGCCGAGTGCCGCCGCATGGGCACGGCCCAGGCGGCGATCGATACCGCGGAGAAGCTCGGCTACGACACCGGGCTCACCGTGCGCCATCCCCTCGATCCGTCCTGGACGCTGCCGGTCTACGTCGCGAACTTCGTGCTGATGGAGTACGGCACCGGGGCGGTGTTCGGCTGCCCGGCGCACGACCAGCGCGACCTCGATTTCGCGAACAAGTACGGCCTCGGCAACACCCCCGTGGTCTGCCCCGAGGGCCAGGACCCGGCCACCTTCGTGATCACCGACACCGCCTTCGACGGCGACGGGCGGATGATCAACTCGCGCGACCTCGACGGCCTGACCACGGACGAAGCCTTCGAAGCGGTGGCGAGTCGCCTCGAAGGCGAGGTGCTGTCCGGCGCGCCGGTCGCAGCGCGAAAGGTGCAGTTCCGCCTGCGCGACTGGGGCGTCTCGCGCCAGCGCTACTGGGGCTGCCCGATCCCGATCATCCATTGCGAGACCTGCGGCCCGGTGCCGGTGCCGGTGGCGGACCTGCCGGTGAAGTTGCCCGAGGCGGTCTCGTTCGACCAGCCCGGCAACCCGCTGGAGCGCGACCACGCCTGGCGCACCGTGCCGTGCCCGTCCTGCGGCGCGGCGGCCCGGCGCGAGACCGACACGATGGACACCTTCGTCGACTCGTCCTGGTACTACGCCCGCTTCACGGCCCCCTGGCTCGCCGACCGGCCGACCGACCCGGCGGCGGTCAACCGCTGGCTTGCCGTCGATCAATATATCGGCGGCATCGAGCACGCGATCCTGCACCTGCTCTACGCGCGCTTCTTCATGCGGGCGATGCAGGCGACCGGCTGGTCCGGCGTCTCCGAGCCGTTCGCCGGGCTGTTCACGCAAGGGATGGTCGTCCACGAGACCTACAAGGACGAGGCCGGCGCCTGGGTGCCGCCGGCCGACGTGCGCCTCACGACGGAGGCCGGCGAGCCCGAGCAAGGTGTCCGGCATGGACCTTCAGGAGGTGTTCCGCACCTACGAGGTTGTCCAGCGGGCAGAGAAGATGCTGCGTCGGCCGATCCCAGCCCGCGTGGTCCTCACGCAGATGTCACCCCTGCAAAGTCGTGTCGCCCAACACGCCCGCCAAGAGATCCAGAGCGCGACCATCCCCGTCCTTAAGACGGAGATCATCCAGCGAGCGGCCTACCAATCGATCCACTTCACCGGCGCTACGCCCGCTCACCCTGACGGCGACCCGAAGGCCTTGCAGGAAGTCGCCGGCATCCTCGGCGAATTGCTCGAAGTCCTTGCCAACCAGCACCAGGCGGCATGACCGACATGACGAAGCCCGCATTCCAGCCTGCTCCCCGGCCCCGGCCTCGCACCAGCCCGGAGGAGGCCCAGCAGCTCGCCGCATCAACCAGCGACCTCGGTTTCAGTCGGACGTCGAGCGCACCAGAAGCGGGGCCAACAGAGGCGCCTACCCCCGAGCCCATCAGCACAAAGGCTCAAGCCCCCAAATCCCCCATTGCCCCGGTGAAGGGATCGGCCCTCAAGTTCGAAGTCCCTGATGAGGTATGGACAGCCCTGCGCCAGGAAGCCCTAAACCGCCGAGTGACGGTGAAGTACCTCGTGCTCGAAGCGCTGGCGGCCAAGGGGTACAACGTCGACCTGTCGGCCGTCCCCGAGGATGGGAGGCGTATCCGATGATCGCCACGACCTTTGTCATTGCGATCACCGCGGCCCTCAGCGCCGCAGCGGCAGGTGCGATCAGCGGACCCGGTGCGGAATGAGGGAAGGCGGGATTGACCCTGACTTTTCTGCGCGCCGCAAACCTTGATCGAGTGACGCTATGCGCTCCCTGATGCTCGCGATCCCCCTGCTCCTCCCCGCCGTCGACGCCAGAGCCGAACCAACGTCCACCCTAGACGGGATGTGGCAACTCCTCGGCGCCTGCACCCAGTCAATCGGCGGCCCAGCGGCTTCGGTCGGATCGGAAGTGACGTTGCTCTTCAGCATTAAGCGCGACGGTAGCTTGCAGGGAAAGCCGAGGATCACTCACTCGAAGCTTGTCGGCGACGAGGAGACCCAGAGGGCCTTCGTCTCCGAGGTGCTGACATCTGTAGCGCACTGCTTCCCGTTGCCGATCACCGACGGTCTCGGTGGCGCCGTCGCCGGTCGCCCGCTGCGGATACGCGTACTGAACCGGCCGAAGGAGCGGGGTGCCTAGTGCACTGACGCACTCGAAAGGTGCACGTCAGGTCAAAAATTTCTTCGCTCTGGCCGCGTGTTAGCGATGATCGGTTTGGTTCGTTAGTCGGTGTCAGTGCACTAGATACTGCGTACGCCGCCAATGAGGGCGACGGTCGGGGGCATGCGCCAGTATGGTGCGCGATCCTGGGATTGTGCACGGAAGCCAAGCCGCTGAGATCGCAGTCCATTCTTCGTGCATGATCCATGTGCACGGCTGAGGCATGATCTATGGCTACGCGCGCGTCTCTACAGACCATCAGAGCCTTGCCGCACAGATCGAGCGTCTGACTGCCGAGGGCTGCTCCAATGTGTTCCAAGAGACCGCCAGCGGGTCGCGTGCGGACCGAGCCGCGCTCACCTACTTCACCAACGAGCTCAACGCGGGCGTCTCGCAGGCGCAGGTGGCGGTACAGTTCGCCACGAGTGCGGAGGCGCAGAGCGTCGATGCTAAGGCCTTCAGCACCGGCGTGTTCGTGCCGGACGCGATCGATAGCGCCGTGGCGCGGGAGTACTACGCGATCCTGGGTCGGACGCCTGATGCGACCGGGCTCCAAGGCTTCGAAGCTCAGGTGAAGCAGGCGGCGGCAAGCGGCGGGGCTAACGGCGCGATCCAAGCGCTCGGCAACGTCGCCAACGCGATGCTGAACTCATCCGAGTACGTCGCGACGCATGCGGGCCAGACCGATGCTGGCTTCGTGGACAGCCTCTTTGTCGGCGCACTCGGGCGACATGCGGATGCAGGCGGCGCAGCTTTCTTCGCCGACCAGCTCGCGCATGGGATCTCGAAGGGTAAGCGCTCGGTGGAGGCTCGGCGTTGTATTTCGGTCGCGTCGTCTTCCTGAAGGCCGGCTGACCGAGGGGATGACCGTGCGCCGATCTGGATGTTTTGCGGTGACGAGATGCTTTT
>NZ_VRUX01001169.1:0-666 GCF_008039885.1 Methylobacterium sp. WL103 | reverse complement strand
GCCCCGGGCCCGCCCCTGCCGGACCTCCGCGACATCAAGGGCCAGGAGGGCGCCAAGCGCGCGCTCGAGATCGCCGCGGCCGGCGGCCACAACGTCCTGACCTGATGGTCGCCCGTTTAGCGTCTCCCGTGGGCTCGACGCGGACACCTGAGAGCTTGGGCTTCAAGTCAGAACTGGATCACGCCTTAGGCGTGGTGGTGACGTTCACTTCTATGCAGGGCTGTCCATAAGCAGACCTGCTGAAATCGACCCAACCCGGCCGCCTGATCCGCCATGGGGGCTGCCCATAAGCGGCCCTTCGTCGGACATCCGGCAACTTCAGCTCGGGGTGGGGAGCGGACCCGAGCTGGCCGCCGGAAACCTGACGTTCGACCTTCAACTCAGGCCGGCGCCGCGATCTGCTTTCCCACGAAACAGAGGTGGGCGGCCTCTGCAAAGGCGTGCCGTTTGCCAGCTATTCTCGCGTAGGCAGCCTCGTCGGTATCACGTAAGCGCGGACGGGCCGCCGAGGTTCTAGGCGCGGTGCCCGCTCCCCTCGATCATCCCTGCTCCAGTAGGTTCGTGAAGTTCGCGACGATCCCGGGCATCCGGCTGCCCTTTCGGGACGAGGCCATCAACCGGACACGGTAGCGAGCGCCGTTTTCCCCCTCAATCGTCCGCTCGGAG
>NZ_VRUX01001168.1:0-667 GCF_008039885.1 Methylobacterium sp. WL103 | reverse complement strand
GCGATCCGCGGCGTCGCCTGCCGCGTCTGCGCCGCGGCCGGCCCGACGGCGAGGGCGATCACAAGGGCCGTGGCGAAGCATCTCATCGCGGGGGATCGGGTGCCTCGAAGGCGCGTCCTGAACGGATCGGCTGCCGAACATGGCAGTGAATCGGCAGCCCCGCCATGGCACGAATGCAACGTCGGAAGTGTTACGTCGAAGACCCACAGGCAATCCGTCGCCGCCACGCCGCCGTATTCGCGCGGTTTAGGGATTTCCCGAGACGGAAGACCGGTTAACATTTCGTCGCTCGCAATGCGTATTCGGCGCATCCCGCGGCGTTCGCGCAAAGGTTCTAGGAGCGGATGGTCCTGGCGACCGGTGCCCGGACCCGACGTGCGGGGCGGCGACTTGGCGGCGACTTGGCGCCGACACGGCGTCGGTCGAGGGTCGCGAGGGGTGTCGGCGTCCGGTGCGCACGGTCCGCTGAGGGGAGGACGGGATGGCCATGGCGGTGGGGCTCGACGCGGGCCCGGCGGAGCAGGGCGGCGGACAGGTTCGTGCCGTCTCGAAGCGCTGGATCGCGCTGTTCGTTGCGCTCGCCGCCGGCTGGGGCATCCTATTCGGCTACAGCCTCACGTTCCTCAACGAGGACATGCCGTTCCGACCCGCCGCCGCAGCCCTGCCC
>NZ_VRUX01001167.1:0-667 GCF_008039885.1 Methylobacterium sp. WL103 | reverse complement strand
CCTCGAGGCCGGCCCGGACCGAATCCTGCCGCGTCGCGCCGCCCTCGACCGGCGGCAGCAGCTTGTCGGCGACCGAGGGCGACAGCTCGGCGCGGCAGGTCTCGAAGAACGCCGCCGCGTCGGCCGCGATCACCACCTGGATGCGGTCGATGACGGAATCGCCCCCGAGGGCGTCGAGGGTGCGGGTGAGGACCGCCTGCCCGCCGACGCGGTGGTATTGCTTGGGCATCCCGCCGCCGATGCGGATGCCGCGACCGGCCGCCACGACGACGACGGCGACGCTCGATCCGGGTTCGGACATGGCTGGGGTTCCGTCGTGCCGTGGCCGCGACCGCCTGCCATGCGGCCGGTCCGGGTCCTCAAAAATCTGCCTGTCGTTTAAGCGGGGGATGAAGCGAAATCAAATCGCGCGGTTCCCCGCCCGACCCCCGCCTTAGGGCTTGCATCGAACCGCTTTTGTCTATTTGTTGTGCAGAATGATAGCTGATCATTATTTGAGCGTCCTGCGAGGGGAGCGCTCGGTCGACCCAGTGGTGCTGCTGGCGCCGCTGTCGGGCGTCACCGACCTGCACATGCGCCGGATCGCTCGAGGCGCCGGCGCGAGCGCGGTGGTGTCGGAGATGGTCGCGGCCGCCGAGTTCGCCCGCGGGTCGGAGGAGGCGCGCCT
>NZ_VRUX01001166.1:0-667 GCF_008039885.1 Methylobacterium sp. WL103 | reverse complement strand
AGCCCGGCCGCGACCCCGCCCCGGCGCGCGAACCAGCTCGCGCAGCCGACGAGTCCGCCCAGCGCGAAGGTCATCGCTGCGAGCTGGAACGGCGGCACCGTGCCGGACGCGGCGGTGAACAGCGCCAGGAGCGACCACAGCAGGATCGCGCCGCAGCCGACGAGGGTGGCGGAGGAGGAAGCGATCACGCGAGACCCGTGCTCAGGAAAGGAAGAATGCTTTCCCACGGACCTGCGAGCGAAGGCAACCCGGCCTGAGAGGAGGGGCGTGTCGATCCGCTTTCCCTAATAAAGCGGGCAGGGCGAGGGCCGATGCCGACTTGCCTTTCGGAAACCCATTGGCGGCACCTTCGTCATCCCGGGGCCGCGCAGCGGAGCCCGGGATCCAGAAACGCTGGTCGAGCCGGACTTTGCACCGTCGGCGGTTCTGGATTCCGGGCTCGCCTGCGGCGCCCCGGAATGACGGTGCGGTACCATCTACAAACGCCCTGCCCGCAGCGAGGGGAGGGAGGTGGCGCCTCACCCCGCCGCAAAACCCTCCGCGTCGCGCGCCTCCCGCAGGAACCCGATCAGCCGCTCCGCCAGGATCGCCGGGGGGCGGGCCGGGCGGATCAGCAGGGTCGCGATCGGCAGGGATGGGCGGAACGGGCGCAGGACGATCGGCAGGG
>NZ_VRUX01001165.1:0-673 GCF_008039885.1 Methylobacterium sp. WL103 | reverse complement strand
GGTACGGCGGCGCGCCTTGCGGCCGCCCTCGACACGGGCACGGTCGCGGTCGCCCGCGACGGGTTCTTCGAGACGCGGGCGGCACGGTTCGGGCTGGTGCTGCTCGACGAGGGACTCGACGACGAGGCACCGCCCGTCGCGCTCACCGAACGCCTCGCCTTCGACGTGGATCTCCGGGACCTTGCGCTGCGGGACATCGAAGGCGCGACCGCATCCGACCCGGCTCGACGCACGCCCGACCGGGCGATGGAACCGGACGACGCCTCCGAAGCCGTGGCCACGCTCTGCGCCGCCGCCGAGGCTCTCGGCGTGGCGTCGCTACGCGGGCCGTTGCTCGCCGTGCGGATCGCCCGGCTGATCGCCGCCTGCGACGGACGGAGCATGTTGGCGGAACCCGATCTCGCCGAGGCGGCGCGCTTCGTGCTCGGGCCGCGGGCGACGCGGATGCCCGCTCCCGAGCAGCCCGGCGACGACGCCGAGCCGCCGCCGCCACAGGCATCCCCCGATGACGAGCGGCCGCCCGACGCGTCCGCGGACGAGGCGACCTCGGAGCGACAGCGGGCCGAACCGCCGAGCCTCGACGACGTCGTGCTCGCAGCGGCGCTCGCAGCGATCCCACCCGGCCTGCTCGCGGCGCTCGCCGCCGGCCCCTGGCCGGCGGCAAGGCCGGAAA
>NZ_VRUX01001164.1:0-673 GCF_008039885.1 Methylobacterium sp. WL103 | reverse complement strand
GCCCTGGTCGACGGCCGCCCCGGCATCCTCCTGATGGTCGGCGCGCAGATCGGCGCCAACACCCTGGAGGCGACGCGCCGCGTCGACGCGGCGCTCGACGAGCTTCGCCCGGGGCTGGAGCGCGACGGCATCGTGCTGCGCGGCGACCTGTTCCGCCCGGCGAACTTCATCGCCCAGGCCAACGGCAACGTGCTGCAGGCGCTGGCGCTCGGCGGCATCCTGGTCGTCGTGGTGCTGTTCGTGTTCCTGTTCGACTGGCGCACCGCGGTGATCAGCGCGGGCGCGATCCCGCTCTCGCTGCTCGCCGCCGTGCTGGTGCTCGGGGCGATGGGCGAGAGCCTCAACACGATGACGCTGGGGGGGCTCGCCATCGCCATCGGCGAGGTGGTGGACGACGCGGTGATCGGCATCGAGAACGCCGTGCGGCGCCTGCGCGAGAACCGGCGTCTGCTCGCGCCGCTGCCGGTCGCGCGGGTGGTGCGCGACGCGATCCTGGAGGTGCGAAGCGCGGTGGCCTACGCCACCTTCGCGGTGCTTCTGGTGTTTTTGCCGGTGCTGGCGCTCACCGGCGTCGCCGGGCGCCTGTTCGGCCCGCTGGCGCTCGCCTACATCCTGGCCGTGGTGGCCTCGCTCGCGGTGGCGCTCACCGTCACGCCGGCGCTCGCCATGGCGC
>NZ_VRUX01001163.1:0-675 GCF_008039885.1 Methylobacterium sp. WL103 | reverse complement strand
GGTGGCGACCGCGCGGCGCGGGTCGTCGGGCGCGGTGACGAAGCCGGCGGCGGCGAGTTCGGCCGCCGCATCGCACCGACACTGCGACCGCGGGCCGCGCACCGGCAGGACGAAGCCGCGCGTCGGCGAGACGCGGATGTCGTCCGCGTCCAGGTCGTCCGCGACCTGCGCCAGCCGGACGAGCATCGCCACGGTGCAGCGTCCGAAGGGCGCTTCGATCGGGAGGAATGGCGGTGCTTCACCGGAGAAGGCGCCTTTCCCTCTCACCTCCCCAGATGAGGGGGGGAAGAGCGTCGCGCCGTTTGCCGACAAAGCCATCACCATCTCGGCACGCGCGTCGGCCGAAAGGTCGCGGACGCGGCGATGGCCGCTCGCGGCGAACCTGCTCAACAGCGCTGCGACCGCTGGCGCGACCCGCTCAGCGTCCCAGGTTCCGACCCACGCGACGCCGGACACTTCGGCGAGGCCCAAAACCGCCACGCCGGGTCCGACCGCTCGCACGTGGATGTCGGCCGCGATCTCCGCCGGATCGAGGCCGGCGCCCTCGATCAGCACCAGGGTCTTCGGCGGTAGGCCGGCGATGGCGATCCCGTGCGCCTCGATCGCGCGGGCGATGCCCGCCACGTCGATCGCCTCGCCTGCCAACCCGGCGAGCGGGCTCGTCAGGGTGAGGCG
>NZ_VRUX01001162.1:0-677 GCF_008039885.1 Methylobacterium sp. WL103 | reverse complement strand
AGCCGGCCGCGCTCGGCGACGCCGCCGGTGATGCGGGCGAGAAGGCCGGTCTCGTCGAGGATGGCGACGGCATCCGGCGCACCGGACGTGGCCAAGAGCTTCAGGAACTCCATGCGGACGCGCTCCCGCGACAGGCTCGCCAGGGCCGCTCGCGCGGCGACGCAGGCGGCGAGCGCAGGCGCATCGGGCTCTCCTCCACCGAACCGGGCGTGAAAGCGGAAGAACCGCAGGATGCGCAGGGCGTCCTCGTGGATCCGCGTCGCGGGGTCTCCGATGAAGCGGATGCGGGCCTCCGCGAGGTCGGCGCGGCCGCCGGTGGTGTCGTGGAGCGTGTCGTCGGCGCCGAGCGAGAGCGCGTTGACCGTGAAGTCCCGCCGCTCGGCGTCGCGCGCGAAGTCACGGCCGAACCGCACCACAGCGTGCCGCCCGTCGGTTTCGACGTCCTCGCGCAGGGTCGTCACCTCGACCGGCCGCCCGGCGACGACCAGCGTCACGGTGCCGTGCTCGATCCCGGTCGGCACGGCCTTCAGGCCCGCCGCCCGCGCCCGATCGATCACGGCGTTCGGCAGGAGCGTCGTGGCGAGGTCGATGTCGGCGGCGTCGGCCCCGAGGAGCGCGTCGCGCACGCAGCCGCCGACGAGCCGGGTCTCCTCGCCAGGTGCATCGAGGCCGGCGAG
>NZ_VRUX01001161.1:0-678 GCF_008039885.1 Methylobacterium sp. WL103 | reverse complement strand
CTCTCCGACACGCCGGCCGCCAACGCGCTGACCGTCGCGCCGCGGATTCCCGCCGCCCCGCGCGAGGCGGCTGCCGATCCACGCTTCTCCGACTGGGCGGGACAGGCGCAGGGCCTGACCGAGGATTACCTCGCCGCCTTCTCGGGCTCGAACGGCGCCATGGTCTCGGGCGCGTCGCGCTTCTACGGTGAGCGCCTGCGCTTCCACGGGCGGATGACGACGCTCGCGGCCCTGCTCGCCGAGAAGCGCCGCTTCGCGCAGCGCTGGCCGGAGCGGCGCTACGAGCCGCGCGACACCCGCACCGCCTGCAACGCGGCGCTCCAGAGCTGCGTCGTGCGCACCCTCGTGGACTTCCAGGCCGGCAGCCCGGCCCGCGGCGCGCGCTCGCAAGGGGTGGCCGAGCTGGTGCTGGAGGTCAGCTTCGCCGGCGGCCGCCCGGTGATCGTGTCGGAATCGAGCCGTGTGCTGCGCCGCGGCGCCACGGTCGGCGCGCTTCCCGGAGCCGGCGCCAACGGCTAGACGAGACGCCATGACAACCCCGGATGCGGAAACCCTGGCCCCGACGGAGCGCCCAGTCCTCGGCGCCCCCGAGCGCGCGACTCTTCGCGGCGAGGTCCAGGCCGAGATCGCGCGCCGCAACCCGAAGCCGGTGGCCGTGCGCACGCTGCAGCTGCTGGC
>NZ_VRUX01001160.1:0-681 GCF_008039885.1 Methylobacterium sp. WL103 | reverse complement strand
GGCTTGCGCCTCGCGCTGGGCCGCCGGGGGCGGCGTGTCCGGCCGCACCACGACGGTGCGGACCTTGCGGGGCTGGCCGAACGCGTCGAACGAGGCCGAGCCCGGGGTGACGTTGGCGGTCTCGCCGCGATCCTGCGCCGAGCGCTCCTGGCCCTGCGCCGCGCGGGCGGCCTGGGCCACGTCGAGGGGCTGCTCCTCGCGGTTGACGATGCGGATCTGGCTGTCCTTGGCCTTGGGCTCGTAGATCTGGCGGTTCTGGTCCGGGATCTCGACGCCGTCGGCGACCTTCGGCGCGACCTTCACCGGCGAGGTGTCGGCCTGGACCACCGGGACGCCGCCGCCGCCGCCGCCGTGCCGCAGGGTCTTGTAGGTCACCGCGCCGGTGACGGCGACGAGGACGACGGCGACGCCCGCGCCGACCTTGACCAGGCGGTTGCGCGGCTTCACCCGCTTGAGGCTGCGCTGGTCGTAGGCCTCGGCGTCGCCCGCCTCGTTCTGGTAGGCCTCGGCTTCGGCGTAGCGCGCCTGCTGCTCGGACCCGTGATCGACGGAGGCGAGGTACTGGTCGAAGGCGTCGGCCGGGGCGTTGCGCTGCGGCTCGGCGTAGGCGGCGGCCGCGGGTGCGAAGCTCGGCTCCTGGCGGCCGCGTTGGGCGGCGCCCTGCGTCTGCGCCGCCGGCTC
>NZ_VRUX01000115.1:0-10033 GCF_008039885.1 Methylobacterium sp. WL103 | reverse complement strand
GAGGCCGCGCGCCGCGCATTGCCGCCGCGCGACGCGGTGTCGTCCCGCAAAGAGGCGCCGCCGGCACCGGAGAAGGCGCCGTCACCGCCCCGCACCTACGGACAATCTGCGTCGGCCAAGCCCGAGGAAGCCGCCACCGATGCCCGGGCCCGGGCCCGGGAGGTCGGGACGCTCGCGGAGCTGGAGGCGCTGCTCGCGGACTTCGACGGGTGCCCGCTGCGCTTCACGGCCAAGAACCTCGCCTTCTCCGACGGAAATCCCGCCGCGAAGCTGATGTTCATCGGCGAGGCGCCGGGCGCCGACGAGGATCGGGTCGGCAAGCCGTTCATGGGCCGCTCGGGCCAGCTGCTCGACCGGATGATGGCGGCGATCGGCCTCGACCGCACGATGGCCTACGTCGCCAACGTGGTGCCGTGGCGCCCGCCTGGTAACCGCGAGCCGACGATCCAGGAGCTCGCCGTGTGCCGCCCGTTCCTCGAGCGGCAGATCGAGCTTGCCGACCCCGACATCATCGTCTGCCTCGGCAGCCCGGCGACGAAGGCGATCACCGGCACCAAGGACGGCATCCTGAAGGCGCGCGGGCGGTTCTACCCCTACGCGATGCCCCATCGCACGGTGCGGGCGCTCGCCACGCTCCACCCGGCCTACCTCCTGCGCCAGCCGATGCAGAAGCGGCTCGCCTGGCGGGATTTTCGGTTGCTGCGCGCCGCCCTCGACGGAAAAGCTTGACCGTTCGAGCGGAACCCTCGCTCGGCCTGTGTCATTACCCTGCGACTCGCGATAACGGCGTCGTGAGAACGAGTGGCGGTCGAAATTATGCGCTGGGACGATTTTCGGAGTTCGGACAACGTCGAGGATCGTCGCGGCGAAGGCGGCGGCGGCGGGATGGGCTTTCCGGGCGGCGGTGCCGGCGGGCTCGGCATCGGCGCGATCGTCGTGATCCTGATCATCAGCTGGGTCACCGGCATCAATCCGGCGATCCTGATGGGCGGCGCCGAGCAGATGACCCGCGGCGGCGGCAGCCAGCGCGAGGAGCAGGCCGACCCGCAGACGCAGACGCAGACGCAGACGCGGCGCAAGACGGCGCCGACCGACGACAGCGGCCGTTTCGCCTCCAAGATCTTGGGCAACACCGAGGACGTTTGGAGCCAGATCCTCCCGAACCAGACCGGCAAGCAGTACACCCCGACCACGATGGTGCTCTACACCGGCGGCACACGCAGCGGCTGCGGCTCGGCCCAGGCGGCGATGGGTCCGTTCTACTGCCCGCTCGACAAGAAGGTCTATCTGGACACCGGCTTCTTCAAGGAGATGGAGCAGAAGTTCGGTGTGAAGGGCGACTTCGCCTACGCCTACGTCATCGCGCACGAGGTCGGCCATCACGTGCAGGACGTCCTCGGCATCCTCGGCAAGGTCCAGGCCCGCCAGCAGCAGGCCTCGTCCAAGCGCGACGCGAACGCGCTCTCCGTCCGCATCGAGCTGATGGCCGATTGCCTCGCCGGCGTCTGGGCCAAGAACTCCAACGACAAGTACAATTCCCTGGAGCAGGGTGACATCGACGAGGCAATGAACGCGGCCAGCGCGATCGGAGACGACAAGCTGCAGAAGCAGAGCCAGGGCTACGCAGTGCCGGACTCGTTCACGCACGGCTCGTCCGAGCAGCGCCAACGTTGGTTCATGAACGGCTATAAGAGCGGCCAGACGAAGTCCTGCGACACGTTCCGTACCGCCAACAACTGAGCGTTGCCGGAATTTTGTCTTGGGACGTGAGGCTTGGTCGCTCTTCGTTCGCAGCGAGCCGGTGGTTCCACACTGAAAGTGGCTGAAGATCAGGTTTCAGAGTGGTGGTCGAGGCATGGCACCGCACCGTGGACGCCGTGCCCAGATCAGTTCGGTCCTATCGGGCCGAGCATTCAACAGAGGCGATGCGGCTCGTCCGTCAGCGAAGGATGTTCGGGGGCGTCGCTGGGCTCGCATTGAGCAGCGTGACCGTCACCCGCCGGTTCGGGGCGATGTAGGGGTTGTCGGGGAAGACCGGCTCGGTGTCGGCGCGTCCCACCACCGACGCGAAGTTCTCGTTGGGAACCCCGGCGCCCGACAGAATCTCGCGTACGGCGAGCGCACGCCCGGCGGTGAGGTTCCAGGGTTCGCCGGCCCGCGCCGAACCCGGGCGGGTGGCGGACGTGTAGCCGGTGATGGACAGGCGGTTGGGTAGCCGGCGCAGGGCGGGCGCCAGCGCTTCCAGCACGCGACGGGTCCGCTCGTGGGGGTCGACCGAACCCTCGCGGAACATGGAACGGCCGTCGTCGTCCACGAGGGAGACGTTCACGCCCTCCTTGGTCGGCTCGATCACGATGTTGCGCGACAGCTCGGCGATGTCGGGCATCTTCTGGAGCGCCTGCCGCAGGCTGGCCATGGCGCTGTAATTGGGCTGCACGCTGGCGGCCGGGCGCCTGGCATCGAGGTCGCTGGCGCCGCCCGCACTGGTCGGGCGCGCCCTCTCATCCTGCTCGGCTGAACCCGTCGCCTTCTCGCGGGGCGTGGACGGCTTGTTGCCCGACGTATCGAGGGAGGTACCATAGAGCATTCCGCCAGCGCCGCTGGTAGCGGGGCTCAAAGCCGCCGGCGCGAAGTATTCTGCCAAACCGGCCTTCTGCTCCTGCGTCGTCATGCTAATCAGCCACATCAACAGAAAGAACGCCATCATGGCGGTCACGAAGTCCGCGTAGGCAATCTTCCAGGCCCCGCCGTGGTGCCCGTGCGCGGCCTTCTTGACCTTCTTGATGATGATCGGCTGGAGCGCCATGATCGTCGCGTCCCTTCTCGAGATGGGGTCAGATCTAGGCGGGCAGGGCGGCGGTCGCCGCTTCCACTTCGTTGAAGGTCGGGCGGACGTCGCTCATCAAGGCCTTGCGGGCGAATTCCACCGCCATCACCGGCGGCTGGCCGGCGATGTGGGCAAGGAGACCAGCCTTGAGCGAAACGTAGTATTTCGACTCCGCCTCGAAGAGGCTCTTGAGCGACTGCGCCATGGGCCCGAAGAAGCCGTAGGCGACGAAGACGCCGAAGAAGGTGCCGACGAGCGCGCCGCCGATCAGATGGCCCAGCACCTCCGGCGGCTCCTTGATCGCCCCCATCGTCTTGATCACGCCGAGCACGGCGGCGACGATGCCGAGCGCGGGCGTACCGTCGGCGAGCGACTGCATGGCCGAGACGATACGCTCCTGCTCCTGGTGGTGCGTCTCGAGTTCCTCATCCATGAGCGCATCGATTTCGTGGACGTTGTTGGCGCCCAGCGTCACCATCCGCATGTAGTCGCAGACGAATTCGACCGCGTGATGGTTGGCTGCAAAGGTCGGGAAGGCGTTGAACAGCGTCGACTCGCTCGGCTCTTCGATGTGCGGCTCGAGCGCCATCAGGCCTTTCTGCTTCGCGAGCTTGAACAAGGAAAACTGCATTCCCAGAAGCTCGACATAGGCTTGCTGGTTGTATTTCGGCCCCTTCACGAGCGTGCCGAACATGGCGGGCACGGCCTTGAGAACCGGCCCGGTGTTGCCGATGATGAAGGCCCCGATCGCCGCACCGAGGATGATGACGAACTCGAACGGCTGCCAAAGCACTTCGAGGTGGCCGCCCATCGCCGAATAGCTGCCGAAGACGCAGGCGAAGACGATCAGGGTGCCGACGATCAGCCGCATGATGTGCCATCCTTGGCCGGCAGCAGGGACAGCCCGCGCGAAGCCGTTAACGATCCGACAAATCACCGAGGAAGGTTAATGGCGGGTTTCGCGCTTTGGCCGGAGGCTGGATCGGGCAACGCAGCGCTCGCCTCCCAACCACCTGTGAGGGCTGAGACACAAGGTTCGGTGGCTTCGGCGCACGACAACGTAGGTCGGACGAGCGGCCAAACTGATCTAAGAGGAAATGGTGGACGGTGCAGGGATCGAACCTGCGACCTTTCCCGTGTGAAGGGAACGCACTACCGCTGTGCTAACCGTCCATCCCGCGCGGCGAGCCCTTGGGCCGCCGCGATCCCGATCGACCAGCGCTGACGCCGTCGATCCCGGAACGAGGGCCTTCTAGGGCCGGCTGCGCGGTGGCGTCAAGCTGCAGAACCGATGCGATCACCGATCGACATCGACGACCGCACCGGTTCCGGCCGGATTTCCGCTCCGCGCTTGTCGGCCGCCGCGGCGCCCCATCCAAGGAACGCCGGGTTCCGGCTGCCTGGAAGCGTCGCCGACCGCGCAATCCGTCGCCACGTGTTTCCGCCGTCTACGCGCGACATCCCGGTCGGGCTGTGGCGGAGAGGGGCAATTGGAGGTTAAGACGCCGCCATGGCTCCTCTTGTCCGCTTCGCGCCGTCGCCCACCGGCTTCCTCCACATCGGCAACGCGCGGCCCGCGCTGCTGAACGCGCTCTTCGCCCGCGCGAACGGCGGTCGCTTCCTGCTGCGGCTCGACGACACCGACCGCGAACGCTCGACCGAGGCCTTCGCCGAGGCGATCGAGACGGACCTCGCCTGGCTCGGCATCGTGCCGGACCTGCGCGCCCGCCAATCGGACCGGACGGCGGTATACGACGACGCCGCCGACAAGCTGAAGGCGCTCGGCCGGCTCTATCCTTGCTACGAGACGCCGGAGGAGCTGGAGCGGCGGCGCAAGCGCCAGCTCGGCCGCGGCCTACCCCCGATCTACGATCGCGCGGCGCTCGCGCTGAGCGACAACGAGCGCGCCGCCATGGAGGCGGAAGGCCGCATCCCGCATTGGCGCTTCAAGCTCGAGCCGCGGGCGGTCGCCTGGGACGACCTCGTCCGCGGCACGGCGCACGTCGATTGCGCCTCGCTCTCCGACCCCGTGCTGGTGCGCGCCGACGGCAGCTACCTCTACACGCTGCCCTCGGTGGTCGACGACGCCGACCTCGGCGTCACCCACGTGATCCGTGGCGAGGACCACGTCACCAACACCGGCGTACAGGTGCAGATCTTCGAGGCCCTGGGGGCTGCGCTTCCGGTCTTCGGTCACCACAACCTTCTGACGACGGCGGATGGGGAGGGGCTGTCGAAGCGCCTCGGCCACCTGTCGCTGCGGTCGCTGCGCGAGGCGGGCTACGAGCCGGCCGCCGTGCGCTCGCTCGCCGTGCTCAACGGCTCGGCCGAGGCTGTGCGCGCGGTCGCGACGATGGACGCGCTCGCCGAGCTCGTGAACCTCGCCCACATCTCCCGGGCGCCGGCCAAGTTCGATCCGCACGAACTCGACGGGCTCAACGCTCGCATCCTCCACGAGATGCCGTTCGCGGACGCCGCCGAGCGCCTGGACGCGCTCGGCATCCCGGCGGGCATCGCCGAACCTTTGTGGCTGGCGGCGCGGGCGAATCTCCACCGGATCGCCGAAATTCGCGACTGGTGGCAGGTGGTGGCCGGGCCGGTCGCGCCGGTGATCGCGGACGCCGTCGTGACCGACGCGGCGTTGGCGACGCTGCCGCCCGAGCCCTACGGCCCCGAGACCTGGAAGGCCTGGACCACCGCGATCCGCGAGCGGACCGGCGCCAAGGGCAAAGCCCTCTTCATGCCGCTGCGCCTGGCGCTCACCGGCCTGGAGCACGGGCCGGACCTGGCTGCCCTGCTGCCGCTGATCGGGCGCGATCGTGCGGCGCGGCGACTCGCGGGCGAGGCGGCCTGAGGCTATTCGGCGAGATCGAGGAGGTGCCGGCCTTCGCGGTCGTCGACCTCGATGATCCACAGGTCGGAATCGAAGCGGATCTCCTTGGTCAGGCGCTCCTCGGCATCGAGCGGCGTGCCCTCGGTGACCATCGCCACGAAACGGCGGCCGCCGGAATCCTCGCCCTCGAACAAAGCCTGCGGCGCCGGCCCGTAGAGGTCGGCGCGTCCGTCGAGGCGATCGACCTTGACGAAGATCGCGCCCGCCTCCGCCGCCCCGCGCCGCCGCTGAACCGCGGAGATGCCCTCGACGGCGAGGCGCCTCAGGTGGGCCGAGACCCAGAAATCGGAGCGCAGGCGCGGCATGGGACCTCCCAGTGCGGATGCGCGCCGGGCATGCGCCGCGCCGGACCGCGATGCAATCAGGCCGGGGGCAGGGCAGCGCGGGCGGCGAGCTCGCGCAGGGTCCGGCCGGCGGGTTCGCCCTTTACCGGCAGCTTGCGGTCGCGCTCGAACTTTTCGATCGCCGCGCGGGTGGTGGCGCCCATCAGCCCGTCGGCCTTGAGCGGCCCGTAGCCGAGCTTCGTCAGAGCCTTTTGCGCCTGCATCACCGAGGGCTGCGGTTTCGGTGCTGCGGCGGCCGCCTTCGGCGTGACCGAGGCGGTGGTCTCGCCGGACCGGATCAGGTCGGCGATCGCATCCCGGTTCGCAGGCTTGGCGGATTCGGCGGTCTTGGCCGGCGGCCGTGACGGCTCGGCGGGCCGCGCGGCTTCGGCCGCCATGTCCGGCGAAGCCTTCGGGACCGGGTCCTTCCGTAGCGCGTCTTGGCGAAGCGCGTCCTGGCGAATCGCGATCTTCGGCAGGATCGGCGCCGGGTGGCGGCCGGTCTGGTAGCCCAGCGCGTTCATCGAGACCATCACCACGGCGCCGAGCGCGACCACCCCGCCGAACAGCGTACCGGGGTTGCGCCGGCACATGCGCAAGGTCCCGCTGGCCACGGCCCCGAGCATCACCCGCCATTCCGAGGCGTCGGCATCGGTGATGGCTGCGCGAGGTGGTGTCGGGTGGCGGGCGGCCTTGGCCGGGCGTGCGCTGCGGGCCTCGCCGGCGACGGTGATCTCGCGATGGTCGCGCATCTCGGACATTCTGTCTCCCCGTTGCGTTTCGGATCAGCCGGCGCGGCGCAGGCGCGCGGCTTCGTCGGGCTCCCGCACCACCGTCGGCCCGCTGTCGAACAGGCCGAGCGGCAGGCGAACGACGGCGCCGGTGGCTGGCGCATTGCGGGTCGTGCGCACCCGGGCGGTCAGCGGCGCGGTGCCGAGCGCGCTTTCGGGCTGGCGGCAGGCCTTCGGCAGGCTGACGGTGACGGTCGTCCCCGCATCCGGCGCGCTCTCGATCGTCATGGCGCCGCCGTGCAGGCCGACGAGACCCTGCACCACGGACAGGCCGAGGCCGGTACCCTCGTGGGTGCGCTTGTAGCCGCCGGTCCCCGCCTGGAAGAACGGCGTGCCGAGCCGCGGCAGGTCGGCTTCCCGGATGCCGATGCCGGTATCCGAGACGACGAGGTCGAGGCCGGTCTCGGTCCTGCGCAGCGCCACCTCGACGCGGCCGCCGGCGGGCGTGAACTTCACCGCGTTCGAAATCAGGTTGATCAGCACCTGCCGGCAGGCACGCGAATCCGCGGTGATCTCGATAGAGCCGTGCGCGGGCGTCGGCACGAGGACGATTCCGGCCTCGTCGGCCTTGAGCTTCATCAAGTCGCAGCAGCTGCGCACGAGAGCTGCCGCGTCCACCGTCTCCGGCGCGTAATCGAAGTTGCCGCTCTGGATCCGGCTCATGTCGAGCAGGGTGTTGACGACGCTGAGCAGGTGCTGCCCCGAGGCGCCGATGATGCCGGCATATTCCCGCGCCTGCTCCGGCCCGAGCACCATCGCGCCTTCGCCGGCCAGCACCTCGGAGAAGCCGATGATGGCGTTCAGGGGCGTGCGCAGCTCGTGGGTGACGTTGGCGAGGAAACGGCTCTTCACCTCGTCGGCGCGCTCGGCCTCGGCGCGGGCCCGCTCCAGTTCCTCGGCATGGCGGCGATGCTCGGTCACGTCCCGGGTCACGGCGACGACGCCGACCGGGCCGGACGGACCCTGCGCGATCCGGTGCGCCCGCATCTCGACATGGATCAGCCGCGCACCGTCCTGCCGCCGCGCGGTCGGGTCGACGTTGAGGCGCAGCTGTACCGTGGCGGGCTTGCCCAACGCCGCGACATCGCTGATCGCCTGCAGGAAGGCGGGGCGGTCGGCGACGTGGACGCGCTCCAGCAGGCCGTGGCCGCGCAGGCGCAGGGCGTCGGTGCCGACGAGGGTCTCGGCCGAGGCCGACGCCTCGATCACCCGGCCGTTGGCGTCGTGCCAGGTGACGAGGTCGTCGATCGCGGCGAGCAGCATCCGGTCCCGGGCCTCGTTGTCGCGCATGCGCTTGCGCCATTGGCCCTCGTTGCGCATCTGCTCCAACACCTGCGCGGCGACGTGGCCGATGGCGGTGATGGCGAAGACCGGCAACGCCACGGTGGCCGAGAGCGCGACCGTCGGGCTGGTGACGATCCAAGAGCCGGCGAGCGCGACGCCGAGCACGCCGAGCATCGCCAGCAGGGACGCGGCGACGGTCGCCCGCTTCGAGCCGGAGACCACCGCTTCGAGCGGGATCGCCACGAGCCAGACGGTCGCGGCCGACTGCACGCCGCCGGTGAGCCCGGCGAGGCAGACGATCAGCCCGGTGAGGCCGGCGGAGGAGACCGCGTGAGCGACCCAGAGCGAGCCGGTGCGCGAGAGCAGGACGGCGGCGAGGACCGGTAGGAACAGGCTGGCGATGGCGAGGACTTCGATGCCCGAGGGCACGCCGCGCCACAGCAGGTAGGGCGGCAGCCCGGCCATCATCACCGCGCCGGTGGCGAGGCGCGAGACCAGGAAGCGCTCGTGGCGGAAGCGCACGGCCGCGTCCTCGATCGCGGATTCATGCACGAAGCTCGCAAGGCGGGCGTCGAGCAGCGCGGGCAGCCGGTGTTGAATACGCAAGACAGATACGCGCAACGCACAAGACCCAAGACCCGGGGCAGCCAACAACGCGGCATCCCAGGAAATACTCGGCCTTCGCGCCCCCCGGTTCGGTGACGAACGACTAGGAGCCGACCGTCGCAGACCCGGCTTAAACGAGTGTTGCGCGCCGGCTTCCGATCACCCGGATGCTTTCCACAACGTAACCGTGACTGTGCGCCGTCGTCCCGAATGCGGTTCGTTCACCATCGACGCCGATTTCCGCGCTCAGTTGACGGCGGGTTCAGGAAGTCGGCGCCACCCTCGGCCAGTCCAACCCGTCCGCCGTCCGGATCACCGTTTATGTCGTTCCTGTTGCGAGCCGCCCTGGTGATCGGCGCGTTGTCCTATTTCGCGGCGACGCGCGACCAGCCCTCGACGTCCGCGATCGGACCCGCAGCGACGGCGACGGCGACGGCGGCCGTGCGCGATCCGGCTGCGACGGTCCTGGCGACGGGATCGACGGTGCTCGCGACGGTCGGGTCCGCCTCGGCGGCCTGGAGCGCACTGCCGGCGGAGTCCCGCCAGCGTTTGGCGCAGGATGCCATGGCCGAGCTCGGCAGGCACGTCGGCACGGCAAGCGTCTCGCGCGACACCCTGGCGGACTCCGACCGCAAGGCCGCCTGGCGCGGTGCGGAGGGGCACTGACGACGCAGCGCGGACTGAGCTGCGACGCGCGAAGCCGGCTCTAACGCCGGCGGCCCATCAGCAAGCGAAAGGCCCGGCTCGTCACCGACCTCCGGGCGGGCTTCAAGACGACTTGCGCGCTCGTCCCGGCAGGGTCGTGCGGGCGGCAGGCCGTTCGACGGCACTTGCCCGGACCTTGCCCGTGTCCGGCGCATGGTGCGGCTGGTGCGCGTCGGCCGTGGCGGTGCGCTCGCGCAGCGGCCGGTCGAGGATCGCCGAGAGCAGGTCGCGGGCGGCCGGGCGATCGGTGGTGCGGAACAGGCGGACGAGCTCGAACACCCGCTCGGCCGAGCGCGACACCGCCTCGTCGAGGGTCAGGAAGACGTAGACCGCCTCCTCCTCGTGCAGGTCGGCGGCGCGCAGGCATAGGGTCAGCAGGTCGTAGCGCGAGCCCGGGTCCGGCGCGGCGCGCAAGAAGTTCGCCGGTAGCCCCAGGCCGTCGGACAGCGCGGCGATGAAGCCGGGCACGTCGTGGGCGGCGGACAGTCCGAGCAGCATCGCGCCGAGGTCGCGTGGCGGGGGCGGGCAGGGGCGAAGCGCCGCCGTGGCGGCGATGGCCTCGCGGATCGCATCGCGCCGGATCGGGTCGGCATGCAGGTAGAGC
>NZ_VRUX01001159.1:0-682 GCF_008039885.1 Methylobacterium sp. WL103 | reverse complement strand
GTGCGGGCGCAGCCGCTGGTGCCGATCCGCAAGTCGCGCGAGCGCCGCGTCGCGCGCAATCGGATCGCCTTCCGCAAGGCCTCGACTATCACCGTTCCCACCGAAAACTCCGTGGACGGCGTCATAGCCAAGCTTGACCGTAAGCGACATTCTTGAAGGCGGATTTCGGCGCCCTAGCAGGGCCGGGATTGGCCGGCTCCTAAGCTCCGGAACCGACAGCAACCACCTGACGAGGCGTCAGTTTTGGGGCTTGTACTTGCTGTACTTGAAATCCGGCGCGGCCCCGAGCTGTTCCTTGCTCATGTCAAGCGTGGCGGCGTAGCGGTCGCCGCCCGGCGACAGGATCAGGGCGGCCGGCTGCACCGCGACGTAGCGCGTGCCGACGCCAAGGAAGCCGCCGATGTCGAGCACCACCGCCGTCAGAGTGCGCCCGTCCTCCATCACCAGGTCGACGACGGTGCCGAGCGCGTTGCCGGCGTTGTCCGAGACCTTGATGCCGATCACGTCGGTGGTGAGGAAGCCGGCAGGAACGAGCTTGTTGCGGCCCTCGGCATCCGCCTTCGATCCGGCGCGCTTGATCCCGACGTCGGAGGGGCCGCCGCCCGCGCTGGTGCCCGGCCCGGTGCCCGGCACCACCAGCCCGTCGCTCTGCGCCGGCTTGTCCTCCGGGCCGGGGGCGGCG
>NZ_VRUX01001158.1:0-683 GCF_008039885.1 Methylobacterium sp. WL103 | reverse complement strand
GTAGGCCAGGGGGTCGTGCACCTCCTGCGGGCGGCGCCCCGCGCGGCGCAGCCGGTCGATCGCCCGGCGCTGGGTGATGGCGCGCAGCCACGGCAGGAACGGCCGCGCCGGGTCGTAGCTCGCCCGCGCCTTGTGGATCGTCAGCAGGGTGTCCTGCACCACGTCGTCCACCGCCTCGCCGCGCACGCCTTGCGCGCGGGCGATGCCTGCGATCACCGGCAGGCAGGCGTTGAGCAGCCGGCGGTAGGCCGCCGCATCGCCCGCTTGCGCCGCGGCCATCGCCGTCGCCAGACTGTCCTCGAGCGCCATCGCCGCCCTGTCGCCGCGTCGTGTCCCCGACCCTAGCGCAACGGCGCCGCCGGGGGAACGCACCCGCAGCGTGGGAGCCGGGCCGACGGCGGACAGGAACATCGGCGAGCCTCAGGAACGACGTCGGGCGCCCATCGCCCGCATCCGTCTTCGCCGGGGCGGCGTGAAGGTTACGCTCATGCCGAACCTCGCCGAGCCCGACTCATCGAGGTTCGGCCCCCCCGCGACTGCGGGGCGGCGGTCGTCCGCCGGACCTCATGGGTTCTGACCCATGAGACTTGGTATCAGGTGGCCGGCCCGAGCCGCGCCGCCCCGAAGATCCGGCCGTCGGCGCCCTGCACGATCACCGCGGCGTCGGCGCCGGCCGGGAGCGG
>NZ_VRUX01001157.1:0-690 GCF_008039885.1 Methylobacterium sp. WL103 | reverse complement strand
GAGATCGAGGTCTCCGCGCTCCGGGTCGGCGACGCGGTGGTGGTCCGCCCCGGCGAACGCCTGCCCGCCGACGGCACGATCCGCGACGGCGCGAGCCGGATCGACGAGGCGCTGATCACCGGCGAGAGCCTGCCGGTGGCAAAGGCCGTCGGCGACCGGGTCGTCGGCGGTGCCATCAACGGCGACGGCCGGCTCGTGGTCGAGGTCGCCGCGGTCGGCGCGGAGGCGACGCTCGCGCGGATCATCCGCCTTGTCGAGGACGCGCAGGCGGCCAAGGCGCCGATCCAGCGCCTGGTCGACCGGGTGAGCGCGGTGTTCGTGCCGGTGGTGCTCGGCTTGGGCCTGCTCACCTTCCTCGGCTGGTGGCTCATTGCCGGCGCTAGCGTGGAAACGGCGCTGATCGATGCGGTCGCGGTGCTGGTCATCGCCTGCCCCTGCGCCCTCGGCCTCGCGACGCCGACGGCGATCATGGCCGGCACCGGCGTCGCGGCGCGCCACGGCATCCTGATCAAGGACGCGCAAGCCCTGGAGGTGGCCCACGCCCTCGACACGGTCGCCTTCGACAAGACCGGCACGCTGACGGAAGGGCGCCCGACGGTGACGGACCTCGAGCCTGCGCCGGGCGTCGCGCGCGCAGACCTCCTGCGCCGTGCCGCCGCGCTGCAGGCCGGCAGCGAGCATCCCCTCGCC
>NZ_VRUX01001156.1:0-690 GCF_008039885.1 Methylobacterium sp. WL103 | reverse complement strand
GGCGACCCGACCATCGCCTGGACGGCGGAAGCCTTCCGCGCGGTGGCGCGCCTGCGCGACCCGCGCGTGCCACCCCGCATCGCGACCCCGACGCTGATCGTGGCGGCCGGCGCCGACCCGGTCTGCGGCACACCGGCGGCCCAGCGCTTCGCCGCGCGGCTCAAGGCCGGCCACATCCTGGTGCTGCCTGACGCCCGCCACGAGATCCTCTCCGAACGCGACGCGATCCGGGAGGATTTCTGGGCGGCGTTCGACGCGTTCGTGCCGGGCTCGCCGGTGCGGGCGGTGGAGGATAGGCGGTTGGCGACGGCGTGAGTCCTTCTCAAGCCTCGACGCGCGCGCTCGCCAGGATCGCCACGCCGCAGGCGATGACGGCGATGCCGGCGATCATCGGTAGCGTCACCGGTTCGCCGAACAGAAGCGCACCGCCGATCGCGGCGCCGACCATGCCGACGCCGGCCCAGATCGCGTAGACGATTCCGATCGGCAGCATGTCCATGCTCGAGGACATCAGCCAGAGAGCCGTGCCGTAGCCGAGGGCGACGATCAGGGTGGGGATCGGCCGGGTCAGGCCGTCGGCGGCCTTCAGCGCGAGGGTCGCGGAAATCTCGGCGCCGATCGCGACGGCCAGCGTCAGGTACGGGCTCATGCGCTGGCCGCCAGCGCGTCGCCGGCGGCGCGGGCCTCGGG
>NZ_VRUX01001155.1:0-691 GCF_008039885.1 Methylobacterium sp. WL103 | reverse complement strand
TTTCGGCGATCGTCACGGGCGGTCGCCGCCCCGAGCCCGGAGGCCCCGCCCGTGACGATCGCCGAAAGACCCTGGATCTTCATCGCCCGCTTCCCGCCGGAGGACCGCGTGCGCGACGCGACGCCCGATCTCTAGCGGATCGGACGGCGGGTGGAAGGGTGCGGTGCGAACGGACGGGGCTTGCGCGACGCGCACTGCCCTCTGAAGGGGCTACCGTCTTTCGCCATTTCGCTACGGCCTCTGATGACGCGCGGGTCCCCCTCTCCCCGCACGCGGGGAGAGGCCCAGCTGCACCCCGTCGTGCAGCCGGGAAGCGAAGGCGAAGCCGAAGCGGGGGTGAGGGGGCGATGTCGGATGAGCCTCATCCGGGTCGGCCCCCTCACCCTCGGCTGCCGCCTTGCCGCGACGACGACGAGGTCGTCGCGGCCCTCTCCCCGCAAGCGGGGCGAGGGGATGCGCGCGAAGCGAATCGCCAGGAGCGGAGATGTTTGAATCTGGTAGGCAAAAGGGGCGAGGGCGGCGCGGCGTCGTCGAGACGGGTGAGACTCGAACGCCGCCTCAGCGCGGCGGCGGCTCGTTGTACATCGGGACGCTGTCGTTGCGCGGCAGGTAGGCGCGCACGACCGGGCCGTAGGCGCGCGGCCCGGCATGGACGCCGTAGCCGCGATCGAAGCCGGGCGGGGGCAGGGGC
>NZ_VRUX01001154.1:0-692 GCF_008039885.1 Methylobacterium sp. WL103 | reverse complement strand
ACCAGGGCGAGCGCCGTCGCGCGCTCCCCCGCCGGCCAGGCGACGAGGGGTGCGAGCATCAGCATCAGAACCGCCGCCGCGAGCACGGCCCCGGCGGTTCCGAGCTCGGCCCAGACCTGGAGGAATGCGTTGTGCGGATGGCCGACGGCGAGCAGCGTCCGCATCTCCGGATCGAGGCGCGCGGCCACCGGCGCCTCGGCGAAGCGAGCCGACGTGCCGAAGCCGGCTCCGACCCACGGGTCCGCCGCGACGGCTGCGCCGAAGCTCCGCGCGATGGCGACGCGGGCCCGCGAGGAGGAATGGACCAGCCGTTCATGCGCGGCCTCCGGCATGAACCGGTCGAGCAGGTCGCCCTCGACCGGCGCCAACGCCACGGCGAGCCCGAGGCCGAGCCCGGCGAGGCCGACCGCGAGGCGGGCCGGCAGCAGGCGCCCGAGGACGAACATCGCAAGTCCCGCGGCAAGCCCCATGGCAGCCGCCCCGCTGACCGAGCGCAGGATGCCGAGCGCTGCGAAGGCCAAAGCCGCGAGCGCGACGACGCGCGGGCCCTGGCGCCACAGTACCAGGGCGAGCGGGCCGGCGACGACGGCAAGCGTGAGCGCGGGACGGTTGTAGACGAACTCCGCCATCCGCTGGCCGAGGGCGCGCTGCAGCGGCAGACCCGCGGCGAGGCCGACGGCGATGGTCAGCCC
>NZ_VRUX01001153.1:0-697 GCF_008039885.1 Methylobacterium sp. WL103 | reverse complement strand
GCACCACCGCCGCCGCCCTCGACGTGCTGATGCGCGCCGACGCGCTCAGTCCCCTGGTGCGCGAAGCCGTCGCAGCGGCGCAGCGCCGGGCAGGCGAGCTGGCGGGCTGAGGACCACCGCCATAGGCATGCGGGGTTCCTCCAACCCACCCCCTCATCCTGAGGCGCCCGCGTCAGCGGGCCTCGAAGGAGCGCTCCAGGGATCGCGCGCAAGCTGGAAGGCTCCTTCGAGGCCTCCGCTTCGCTGCGGCACCTCAGGATGAGGATGGTGGATGGGAATGGGCTGTGAAGGCTCGATCCGCCGACATCACCGGTCCAGGCCCGCCGGCACCAGCGCCACCCGGTCGAGTCCCTTGGCCAGCACCGATCCCCCGGGCGGGGTGTCGCGGAGCTCGCGCCAGTTCACCCCGGCGCCGTCCGGCAGGACGACCTCGCCGTCGAGGCGCATCGGGGCGTTCGCGTCGATCGTGGCGAGGCCGTCGAGGAGGCGGCGCGTGACCGGGACCGGCCAGAGCAGGTCGAGGTCCGAGGTGGTGGAGAGGTAGGCGAGGCCGGTCAGGCGTTGCCACAGCAGGCCGCCGAACACCTGCGGGACGACGCCGTATTCGGCGGCGAGCGCCAGCACCGCGTCGACGGTCGGATGCCAGGCCGGAGGCGCGGCCGGGCGCGCGGCGCCACTCGTATCCCACCAGCAGAAC
>NZ_VRUX01001152.1:0-698 GCF_008039885.1 Methylobacterium sp. WL103 | reverse complement strand
GCCATGGCGTCGCGTGCCGCCGCGCGGACGTCGTCGCGTCCCGACAGGCGTCCGAGGCCGGCCGTGCCCACCGTGTTCGTCATCGATCGCTCGACTCCGCTCGCGCACCCGGCCTGCCCGCGCGCGAATCGAGCGAGGCTTCCCCCAATCCTGCCAACGTCCGAGCCCACGATCCGACGACGGCGCGGCGCGGAAAAACCCATCCGCGGGCGGCAGCGAGGCGCGGATCGAACCCGGCTTGGCGGGGCGCTTCCGCCGCAGGATGCGCCCGGAACGCCGGAATTCGCGTCACGTTGGCCAGCGATGTCTGGAGCGACGGCGGCATGACGGCACCCTGGGTGGTCCGATCCGTGCCCGCCGGCCCTCGCCTCGGAGCAAGCGCTGCGACGACCTGTGGCGTCGAACCGACGGAGGCTGAGCCATGGACGACCCGACGCCCGTCGCCGTCGAGGCGCGCGACGACGCCCACGGGCGCTACCGCTGGCACCTGACGGACGCGGGCGGCGTGTCCGTCCGGGTCTCGCCGGAGACCTACGCGACGGATGAGGACGCGATCGAGGCCGGTCAGGCGGCGCTGGATGCGTTCGGAGCCGCAGCCCGATCCTGAGGCGTCGCCGAAGGGGACGGCCCCGCGGCGTCCTCGTCGTCGGGCGTGTGGTAGGGCATCGCCTCGGTCCGGCCCCGCAACGGGGCCCGGC
>NZ_VRUX01001151.1:0-699 GCF_008039885.1 Methylobacterium sp. WL103 | reverse complement strand
GCCCGGGCCTCGGCGGTCTCCGTCGGCGGGCGGTCGAGCATGCGGCCGGCGGCTTCGCGGCGGTCGTTGCCGATGATGTCGCGGGTCTCGGCGCTGAGCGCGCGGGCGGGGCGCTGCGGGGCGGTGAGCGGCTCGGGCTTCATCTCGGCCACGCCGATGCCGCGCATCCAGCCGCCGCCCTCGGGCAACGCGCCGGCCTGCTGCAGCACGAGGCGGGCGACGTCGCGCTTGCGGACGTCCTCGACTCGCGCCGCGGCGTCGGCGGAGGACAGCCCGAGGCCCTCCAGGGTGGCGCGGCCGAAGGCGAGGGCGGATTCGGCGGTCTCGCGGACGACGTAGTCCACGTCGCGGTTCATCAGCTCCACGGCGTGCATCCGGTCGTAGGCGCGGACGTAGGTGCGCACCGACTCGAACTCCTCGTGGACGATGTCGACGATCTTCAGGCTCGCCTCCGCGTCGTCGAGGCACAGGCAGACGAGGTCGACCCGGCCGATGCCGGCGGCGCGCAGCACGTCGAGGCGCGTGCCGTCGCCGTAGTAGATCCGGAAGCCGAAGCGCGAGGCCGAACGGATCTGCTCCACGTCCTTGTCGATCACGGTCACGCCGACGCCCTCGGCGAGCAGAACCTGCGTCAGGATCTGCCCGAACCGGCCGAAGCCGATCACCAGCACGCGCGCCTCCGCGCTCTCGACCACGTCC
>NZ_VRUX01001150.1:0-700 GCF_008039885.1 Methylobacterium sp. WL103 | reverse complement strand
ACCCTGCGCGAGACGGCTTCGTGCAACCTCGCGGCGCGGACCCGGCCGCGCGTGCCGGCCTGACCGCTGCGGCGTCCTCCCTCCCCTGCGGAGGCTTCCTGATTCACACAGGCCTGGTTCTGGCGGTTCGCTTTGCGCGCATCCGCTCGCCCCGCATGGATCTCGGGCTTGCCCGAGATCCGAACCTACCTGCCGAAATCGGGCAGGCCCGACTTCGGTGGGGGAGAGGGCTTTGCCGACCTCGTCGTCGGCAAAGCGAGGCGGCAGCCGACGGTGAGGGGGCGCGCCCCGGAGGAGGCTCCTCCGTTCGCCCCCCACTCACCGCCGCTTCGGCTTCGCCTTCGCTTCCCGCACGGACGACGAGGTCGGTGCGGGCCTCTCCCCGCCCGCTGGGAGAGGGGAACCCGCGCGTCGTCCGAGGCCGTCACGAGAGGCGAAACCCCAATAGCCTGCAGAAGGCGGAGGGAAGCACGCGTCGGAATCGGACTGGCGCGAAACTAAACCTCGCTCGGCACCACCGGCCGAGCCAGCAACACAGCCGTCGCGATCCCCACCGCCAAAATCGTGACGGCGCAGGTGGCCAGGGCCGCGAACTGGCCGACGCCCTGCAGCGCCGCGCCGAGCACCGCGACGCCGAGCGCCTGGCCGCAGAAGAACGAGAACGCGTGGAGCGCCACCGCCGAGGCGCGGGCCTTGGGGG
>NZ_VRUX01000114.1:0-10058 GCF_008039885.1 Methylobacterium sp. WL103 | reverse complement strand
GGCCGGCGGCCCGGTCGCCGGCTATCGCGCCGCACGCTCGGCCACCGCCACCCGCACCGACACGGCGTTGCGGGACACGCCGCAATCGATCCAGGTGGTGCCGCGCGACGTGCTGGTGGACCAGCAGGACGTCCGCCTCGCCGACGCGTTGCAGAACGTCAGCAACGTGCAGCCGGGCGGCACCCTGCAGGGCCGCAGCGAGACCTTCATCATCCGCGGCTTCGCCACCCAGACCTACGCGATCGACGGCGTCCTGCTGAACCAGGCGAGCAACTTCTACACCGTCCAGCGCGACCTCGCCGACGTGGAGCGCATCGAGGTTCTGAAGGGGCCGGCCTCCGTGCTCTACGGCCGCGGCGAGCCGGGGGGCCTGATCAACGTCGTCACCCGCCAGCCGACCCTGGTGCCCTCGGGCGACCTCAGCATCCAGGGCGGCAGCTTCGGCTTCCGCCGCGTGCAGGGCTCGGTGTCGAGCCCGATCCCGAGCGTCGAGGGCCTGGCGGCCCGCATCAGCTTCGCCGGGCAGTCCGACCCGACCTTCCGCAACTACGGCGGTCGGGACAATTCCCGCACCTTCGTGGCGCCGGCCTTCACCTGGAACCCGTCGCCCGACACCCGCGTGTCGTTCCTCGGCGAGTTCACCCGCACCGACACCCAATACGACGAGGGCCTGATCGCCCGGAACGGGCGCGTGCCCCTCGACGACATCGGCCGGTACTACGGCGAGCCCTTCAGCCGCTACAACGGCACGGCGAATTTCGGTCTGCTCCGCATCGAGCACGACGTGAACGAGAACGTCACCCTGCGCGAGGTCTTCAGCGCCCAGGGCGGCGCCTTCGACCTGATCGCGACCCGCGCGACCGGCCTGACAAACAACAACAGCATCGTGGCACGCCGGGAGACCGCCGTGCGCTCGGCCTACGCCTCGATCGACAGCCAGACCGAGATGGTCGCGAAGTTCGACCTGTTCGGCCTGCGCAACACCGTGCTCGTCGGGTTCGAGTATACCAACGGCTATCGCCATTCCTACACGACGCAGAGCACCGGCTACCCGTCGGTCGGCTTCCTCAACCCGACCTTCGGCTCGGCCGTCGTCGGCACGACCTTGCAGGGCGACCTCCGGCAGAACAACGACCTCTACGGCCTCTACGTGCAGGACCAGGTCGACCTCGGCTACGGCCTGCAGCTGCTGCTCGGCGTCCGCTACGACACCGGAACGCAGTTCTACTTCAATCGGACGCCGACCTCGCGCGCGGTGCCGCCGGACCAGGAGCTGTCGGGAACCTCGCCGCGCGTCGGCCTCGTCTACCGGCCGTTCGATCCGCTGACGCTGTATGCGAGCTACACGACCTCGTTCAAACCGCAGACCGCCAACGTCCTCAACGTCTCGAACCCGGCCCCCGAGACCGGCGACCAGATCGAGGTCGGAAGCCGCCTCGACCTCACGCCGGACCTGACCCTGAGCGCGGCCGCCTTCCGCATCACCCGCCAGAACGTCGCCGCCACCGACCCGGCCAACACCGGCTTCTCGGTGATCACCGGCGAGCAGCGCTCGCAGGGCGTCGAAGCGGACCTGGCCGGCCAGATCCTGCCCGGCTGGAAGGTCATCGGCAGCATCGGGCAGCTCGACGCGCGGATCACCAAGGACACGACCTTCACGGTGGGCAACCGCCTCGTCGGCGTGCCGAGCTTCAGCACCAGCCTGTGGTCGACCTACCAGTTCCAGGACGGCTTCCTGCGCGGCTGGACCGTCGGCGGCGGCATCACCTATGTCGGGCGGCGCACGGGCGACCTGAACAACAGCTACTCCGTCGGCGGCTATGCGCACCTGGACGCGGCGTTGTTCTACGATTTCGACGAGCACGGCCGCTTCTCGCTGAACGCGCGCAACCTCACCGACCGGCGCTACATCGAGCAGCCGTTCAACCAGTTCAACAACGCACCCGGCGCGCCGCTCTCCGTGCTCGCCACCATTACCGCCAAGCTGTGACCCGGCCTCCGGACGCTCCGGCGGGAACGTCGGGATCGATCGGGCATCCGCGAAGGCATTGAAGCGGAGCGCGGTTTCTGCCATAAGCCGCCCCGCGTGGAACCGCCCGGCCGGTTAGGGCTGCCGTGGCGGTTCATGCTGCTCCACCAGAAGCATCCATCGAGCGCACCCCTCCGGCCATCGTCGGACGGCAGGGGTTTCGCGCAGCGGAGAGCCAAATGCCCAAGCTGAAGACCAAATCGGGCGCCAAGAAGCGCTTCAAGATCACCGGGACCGGCAAGGTCATGTACGCCCAGGCCGGTAAGCGCCACGGGATGATCAAGCGGACGACGAAGCAGATCCGCAACCTGCGCGGCACCACCACCCTATTCGAGGGCGATGCCGCCAACGTGAAGAAGTACTTCCTGCCCAACAGCCGGTAAGCGCTTCACGACCGCCGAGACTGCTTTTTTCGATCCAGGAGATACAACATGGCCCGCGTCAAACGCGGCGTGACCAGTCACGCCAAGCACAAGAAAGTCCTCAAGGCCGCCCGTGGCTATTACGGCCGGCGCAAGAATACGATCCGCATCGCCAAGCAGGCGGTCGAGAAGGGCATGCAGTATGCCTACCGCGATCGTAAGAACAAGAAGCGTACGTTCCGCGCCCTCTGGATCCAGCGCCTGAACGCCGCCGTCCGCGAGCACGGCCTGACCTATTCGCGCTTCATCGACGGCCTGGCGAAGTCCGGCATCGTCGTCGACCGCAAGGCGCTGTCCGACCTCGCGATCCACGAGCCGGCGAGCTTCGCCGTCGTGGTCGAGAAGGCCAAGGCCGCGCTGCCGGCCGCGCAGCCCGCCAAGGCGGCCTGAGCCCCATCCGAGCGACGAACCGGCGAAAGGCGCGGGGCTCCCTCGGGGGCGCCGCGCCTTCGTCATGTTCGCAGACCCCTTGTCCGCCAGCCCGCGCCGCTGCGCCGGGCGGCGACCCGCACGCGATGGGACCGCGATGACCGATCTCGACACCCTCGAAGGCGACCTGCTTGCCCAGGTCGCGTCCGCAGCCGACGAGGCGTCGCTCGAGGCCGTGCGCGTCGCGGCGCTCGGCAAGAAGGGCAGTGTTTCCGAGCTCTTGAAGACGCTGGGCGCCATGAGCCCCGAGGAGCGCAAGGCGCGCGGCCCCCTGATCAACGGCCTGCGCGACCGGGTGCAGGGCGCGATCGCGCAGCGCCGCGAGGCGCTGGCCGAGGCGGCCCTCGAAACCCGGCTCGCGGCCGAGCGCATCGACGTGACGCTGCCCCTGCGCGAGGCGCCGGAAGCGCGCGGGCGCATCCACCCGATCAGCCAGGTCATCGACGAGATCACCGCGATCTTCGCCGACATGGGGTTCTCGGTCGCCGAAGGCCCGGACATCGAGACCGACGAGCTGAACTTCACCGCGCTGAACTTCCCGCCGGGCCACCCAGCGCGCGAGATGCACGACACCTTCTTCCTCGCGCCCGACGCGGAAGGGAAGCGCAAGGTGCTGCGCACGCACACCTCGCCGGTCCAGATCCGCACCATGCGGGCGCAAAAGCCGCCGATCCGGGTGATCATCCCGGGCCGGACCTACCGGCACGATTCCGACCAGACCCACACGCCGATGTTCCATCAGGTCGAGGGGCTGGTGATCGACAAGGCGGCCAACATCGCCAACCTGAAATGGGTCCTGGAAGAGTTCTGCAAGGCGTTCTTCGAGGTCGACGCCGTGAAGATGCGCTTCCGGCCCTCGTTCTTCCCTTTCACCGAGCCCTCGGCCGAGGTCGACATCCAGTGCTCGCGCAAGGGCGGCGAGATCCGTTTCGGCGAGGGCACGGACTGGCTCGAGATCCTCGGTTGCGGCATGGTGCACCCGAACGTGCTGACCAATTGCGGGCTCGATCCGAACGAGTTCCAGGGCTTCGCCTTCGGCGTCGGCATCGACCGCATCGCCATGCTCAAGTACGGCATGCCGGACCTGCGGCCGTTCTTCGAGGCCGACATCCGCTGGATCGAGCATTACGGCTTCCGCCCGCTCGACGTGCCGAGCTTGATCGGCGGGCTGACGGGGTAAACGTCTCGGGAGGTTTCGATGACCGAGTTCGAGGTCCAGACGATCGCACAGCGCGTCCTCGGCGCGTCGTTGCACGGTGCGGGTTTCGATGCAGCGCACGTCGAGGCACGTCCCAACTCCGCAGGCGAGGATGCGCTCTTCATCACGGTGCGCTTCAAGCCCGGCGCAGGCGTCACGGGCGGCGGCGTGACCGGCGAAGCCATGGTCGCACTCGGGCACGCTCTGGAAGCCGCCGGCGAACACCGTTTCCCGTATCTGATCTACGCGTTCCCTGACGATCCGCCCCCGTATTCGGACGACGTCCAGGCCGCGGAATGAAGCCTCGCCGGATACCAGGGCCCCTCGTCGCCGACCTGATCGCGACGGCCGAACTGCTCGCCGCGAGTCCCGGGCAGCCGACGTTCCGGCAGGCCTGCATGCGGCGTGCCGTGAGCGGCGCGTATGACGCCGTGTTCCACGCCCCGTGCGCGACCTTTTCCGACGCCCTCGTCGGATGGAGCAAGGCGTCGATCCTGGCGCCGATCTATCGCTCGCTCGATCATGGACCCGTTCTCAAGAAGCTGCGAAGCCGGGAAGCCCGACAGATCGACGAGCGGATCGAACGCGTCGCCTTCCTGTTCGGCAGCCTGCAGGAGCAGCGTCATGCCGCCGATTACGCTCCTCCCTCACCCCTTTTCAGCCGAACCCAGACGTTGACGCTCGTTGCGGATGCGCAGGAAGCCGTTTCTCTGTCGAGCGGCCTCGAAGCGCCCAAGCGTCTGCAACTCGCCATCCTTCCGATCGCGCGACAGCGCGCCGCCTGAACCGAAGCGTCTCGAATCCCATGAAATTCACCCTCTCCTGGCTCAAGGACCACCTCGACACCGAGGCGTCCCTCGACGTGATCGCCGAGACGCTCACCCGGATCGGGCTCGAGGTCGAGGGCGTCGAGGACAAGGCCGCCGCGCTCAAGCCCTACGTGATCGCCAAGGTGCTCAGCGCCGAGCCGCATCCCAACGCCGACCGGCTCCGGGTCTGCAGCGTCGACGCCGGGGACGGAAAGCCGCTCCAGGTGGTCTGCGGCGCGCCGAACGCGCGGGCGGGCATGCTGAGCGTGTTCGCGCCGCCCGGCACCTACGTGCCGGGCAAGGACATCACCCTGTCCGTCGGCAACATCCGCGGCGTCGAGAGCCGCGGCATGCTATGCTCGGGGGCCGAACTCGGCTTGGGCGACGACCACGACGGCATCCTCGACTTGGCCCAGGACGCGCCGGTCGGCACGCCCTACGCCCTCTGGGCCGGGCTCGACGACCCGGTCATCGAGATCAACCTGACCCCCAATCGCCCGGATTGCGCCTCGGTGCTCGGGATCGCGCGCGACCTCGCCGCCACCGGAATCGGCGCCCTGAAATCTTCGGCCGAGCCGCAGATCCTGGGCGAAGGCCCCTGCCCCGTCGCGGTGTCGCTCGACGTGCCGGCGGCGAGCGGCCTCGCCCCGCACTTCGCGCTGCGCTTCGTGCGCGGCGTGACCAACGGTGCATCGCCGGACTGGATGCAGGCGCGGCTGCGGGCGATCGGGCTGCGCCCGATCAACGCGCTCGTGGACATCACCAACTACATGACCTTCGACCGCGGCCGGCCGCTGCACGTGTTCGACGCCGCGAAGGTCGCGGGCGACGTCGTCGTCCGGCTCGCCCGCGCCGGCGAGACCCTGAAGGGCCTCGACGGGCGCGACCACGCGCTCGGCGGCGATATGGTCGTCATCGCCGACGACGACGGCGTCGAGTCGGTCGCCGGCATCGTCGGCGGGGCGGCCTCGGGCTGCGACGCCGCGACCACGGACGTGCTGATCGAATCGGCCCTGTGGAATCCGGCCAACATCGCGCAGACCGGCCGGCGCCTCGGCGTCATCACCGACGCCCGCTACCGCTTCGAACGCGGCGTCGACCCGGCCTCGACGCTGACGGGGCTCGACCGGGCGACGCAGCTCGTCCTCGACCTCTGCGGCGGCACGCCGACCGAGGCGACGGTCGCGGGTGCGATGCCCGAGAGCGACCACGCCATCGACTTCCCCTGGTCCGAGGTGCGTCGCCTCGCCGGGCTCGACCTGTCCCGCGCCGAGATGACGGTGACGCTCGAAGCCCTCGGCTTCCGGGTCTCCGGCACCGGCGACCGGGTGAAGGTGGTGCCGCCGTCCTGGCGGCCGGACGTGGAGGGCAACGCCGACCTCGTCGAGGAGATCATCCGCATCGCGGGCCTCGACCGGATCGAGCCGAAGCCGCTGCCGCCGCTGGCGGGGATCACGCGCCCGACGCTGACCCTGATCCAGAAGCGCACCCGCCGCGCCAAGCGCGCGCTGGCAAGCCGCGGCCTGATGGAAGCGGTGACGTGGTCGTTCATCCCGCACGACGACGCGGTGCTGTTCGGCGGCGGCGGCGCCGACCTCGTCCTGGCCAACCCGATCGCGTCGGAGCTCTCCGACATGCGCCCGAGCCTGGTGCCGGGCCTGCTCCGCGCCGCGCAACGCAACGCCGACCGCGGCTATCCCGACGCGGCCCTGTTCGAGGTCGGGCAGTGCTTCGCCGACGACGCGCCGGAGGGTCAGACCATCCGCGCCGCGGCCGTGCGGCGGGGGTCGGCGAACCTCGCCGGCGGCGGTCGGCACTGGGACGGCACAGCGCCGACCGTGGACGCCTTCCAGGCCAAGGCCGACGCGCTGGCGATGCTCGCGGCGTTGGGCGTGCCGACCGGCGGCCTCCAGGTCGTGGCCGCCGGCGCCGACTGGCTGCATCCCGGCCGCTCGGGCACGCTCCAGTTCGGCCCGAAGAACCAGGTCGGCCACTTCGGCGAGGTGCACCCCCGGGTGATGAAGGCGCTCGACCTGAAGGGCACGCTGGTGGCCTTCGAGATCGTGCTCGACGCGATCCCGGCGCCGAAGCAGAAGCCGACCAAGACCAAGGGCGCCGCGATGCTCTCGGACTTCCAGCCGGTGTCGCGCGACTTCGCCTTCGTGGTCGGCCGCGACGTCGCCGCCGGCGAGATCGTCAAGGCGGCGGCGGGCGCGGAGCGCAAGCTCGTCGCCGGCGTCGAGGTGTTCGACGTGTATGAAGGCGCCGGCGTGCCCGAAGGCTCGAAGTCGGTGGCGATCGCGGTGCGGTTGCAGCCGGTGGAGCGGACGCTGACCGACGCGGAGATCGAGGCCGCGAGCGCCCGGATCGTCGCCGAGGTCGGCCGCAAGACCGGCGCGACCTTGCGCGGCTGATCCCACCCCAACCGAGGCGACCCCGATCATGACCGACGCCGAATCCCTGTGTCAGGCGCTGTCCCTGGCCGAGACCCTGCCCGAGCCGCTGCTGCGGCGCGCGCTCGCAGAGCCGGACCTCGTCGCCGGCGAGACCCTGCGCCTGCTCTCCGAGGCGGGCGCCGGCGCGGAGCTGACGCCCGAGCAGGAGAACCTGCTGTTCTGGGGTGTGCACGTGCTGGCCCACGCCCGCGACGCGCGGCTGCTCGAACCGCTCCTGCGCTTCCTCAAGCAGGACGAGGAGACCGTCGACGCGATCCTGGGCGACGCCGTCACCACGACGCTCGCGCGGATGGTGGCGAGCCTGTTCGACGGCCGGACCGACCCGCTCTTCGCGCTCGTCCTCGACAGCACCGTCGACGACGCCGTGCGCCAGGCCCTGCTCGGCGCCTGCGTCTACCTCACGATCGAGGGCCGGATCGACCGCGGCGCCATGCGCGACCTGCTGGTCCGCTTCGACGACGCGAAGGCGGCCGTCGAGGACGGCATGGGCTGGATCGGCTGGGAGGAGGCGATCGCCTTCCTCGGCTTGCGCGAGCTCGCCCCGCGGGCCGAGGCGGCGCGGCGCGACAAGCGCATCACCGACGAATTCAGCGACGCCGCGTGGTTCAAGGAGACCCTGCGCGAGGCCGAGCGCAAGCCGGACGACCGCGAGCGCCTCGACCCGTGGAACCATGGCTACTTGGACGACCCGATCACTCAGCTCGCCTGGACCCGCGAGGGCTACGGCATGCCGGCGGTCAACCCGTTCAAGGATGTCGGGCGCAACGATCCGTGCCCGTGCGGCAGCGGCAAGAAGTTCAAGAAGTGCTGCCTCGGCAAGGCGGACCAGCGGGACATGAGCGAGATCGTCAGCCTTCTCGGGAAGATCCCGAACCGCTGAGCGGGTTCGCCTCGTCAAAGGCGTAGCCCAGGGTCTCGAACCGCATCGCGCGGGCGTCGACCATCAGCAGGCGGCCGACCAGCGGTTCGCCGAAATCCGTCACGGCGCGGATCACCTCCATCGCCATCAACGAGCCCATCACGCCGGCGAGCGCCCCGAGCACCCCGGCCTCGGCGCAGGGCGGGACGGTTCCGGGCGGCGGCGGGTTCGGAAAGAGGCAGCGATAGGTCGGGTTCGGGCGGCCGTCCGGCCCGGTCTCGTGGGCGCGGATCGTGGTGAGCGTGCCGTCGAAACGGCCGAGCGCGGCGGTGACGAGGGGCCGGCGCGCTCGGTAGCAGGCATCCGAGACCGCGTACCGCGTGGCGAAGTTGTCCGAGCCGTCGGCGACCACGTCGTAGTCGGCGGCCAGCGCCTCGGCCGACGCGGCGTCGATCCGAATCGGATGCGCGACCACCGCGACGTGCGGGTTGAGGCGGGCGACGGCGTCAGCCGCGCTCTCGACCTTCGGCCGCCCGACGTCCGGCGTGCCGTGGATGATCTGGCGCTGCAGGTTGGAGAGCGACACCGTGTCGTCGTCGACGATGCCGATCGTGCCGATGCCGGCGGCGGCGAGATATTGGATCAGCGGCGCGCCGAGCCCGCCGGCGCCGACCACCAGCACCCGCGCCGCCTTCAGCCGGCCCTGCCCCGGGCCGCCGATCTCCGGCAGCACCAGGTGGCGGGCGTAGCGTTCGATCTCGTCGGGGTTCAGGGCCATCCCGTGCAGATAGGCCGGGGGCCGGATCGGCGAAAGCCTGGATCCACGGAATGCACGGCCCCGGAAACGCAGGGTAGGTTCGCACAAGAAAAGCGCCGCCTCGCTGAGCGAGACGGCGCTTCGGAATCTCGTGACGCGCGCGAACGGATCAGCGCGGCGCCAGGATCATGATCATCTGGCGGCCTTCGAGCATCGGCTCGCTTTCCACCTTGGCGATCTCGGCGGTCTCGGTCTTCACCCGCTCGAGCAGGCGCAGGCCGATGTCCTGGTGCGCCATCTCACGACCGCGGAAGCGCAGGGTCACCTTGACCTTGTCGCCCTCCTCGAAGAAGCGCTGCACCGACTTCATCTTGGTGTCGTAGTCGTGCTTGTCGATGCCGGGACGGAGCTTGATCTCCTTGACCTCGACCGTCTTCTGCCGCTTGCGGGCCTCGTTCTGCTTCTTCTGTTCGTTGAAGCGGAAGCGGCCGTAATCGAGCAGCTTGCAGACGGGAGGGACGGAGTTCGGCGCGATCTCGACGAGGTCGAGGCCGGCCTCTTCGGCTAGCGCCAAGGCGTCGAAGAAGGCGACGACGCCCCGGTTCAGGCCGGTGTCGTCGATGAGCTGCACGTCGCGCACGCCGCGGATGTCCCGGTTGGCGCGAGGCCCGTCCTTCTGCGGGGCCGGCATGGCTCTCATGGGTCTACGAATGGCGGTGTTCTCCTGATGCAACGACGAAACGGCGGCCGCTGGCATCCCGTTCCGGGCTACCCTGACCACCGATCGCTCCGGCCTATCCCGGACAGCTTACCTTGGCCGAACCGTGCGGCAAGTCAACACATGTCGGGGATCGACTCGACACGATGCCGACTTCCGCGACGCGAAAGCCTTTTGTGTGATGTGAAGGTCCGGGGCGAAAAGACAAGCCCCCCAGCAGAACTTCCCGTCGGCGCGCGGTCACGCCGGCCCCGCTCGGCCGAGCAACCCGGCGTAGATCGCCAGCGTGTCGTCGACCATGCGCGCGAGGGAGAAGTTGGCCTCGACATGCGCGCGTTCGCGCCGCGCCAGCGCGTCGCGGGCGCTGGCGCCGAGCGAGAG
>NZ_VRUX01001149.1:0-700 GCF_008039885.1 Methylobacterium sp. WL103 | reverse complement strand
GCCCTCGCCCCAACCCCCGCCTCCGGCCTCGTTTCCGATGGCACGGGTGGTGCCCAAGGGCGAGGCCCGCACGATCGCGTTCTTCACCTCGCTGTTCCCGGATTGCTCCTCGCAAGGCCCGGTGGTGATCCGGACCCTGGACCAGCCCCGGCACGGGGCGATCGACGTCGCGCCGGCGGATTCGTTTCCCCGCTACGGGGTCGGGTCGACGCTGGCCGCCTGCAACGCCCGCAAGGTGCCGGGGGTGAAGCTGACCTACACCTCGGAGGAGGGGTTCGAGGGCGTCGACACCTTCCGCATCTTCGTCATCAACGCGGACGGCACCGGCTACGAGTCCGACGTGCGCGTCACGGTGCGCTGAACCCCGCCGCCGGCCGACGGAATCGGCGCCGAAACGGGGGCGGAAACCTGCCCTCCAATAGCACTTCCGTCATTCGCATAAGATATATTATGGAACATAGAGGGGCGATATCCTGGGGTGAGGGGGTATTCGTTCGGTCCCGACCCATCTGGCATGCCAATCGGACCGTCTCCGTGATCAGCCCGGCAATCGGCAGTGAGATCGTCCGACGAGCCACGGGCGAGGGCGGTCCGAGCCCCCTCCCCGGCCTCGCCTGTCCCGCGCGTCACGCGGCCAGCGCGTCGGCCGGCGGCGGGGTTCAGCGCACCGTGACGCGCACGTCGGACTCGTAGCCGGTGC